>JAZNNE010000021.1:0-10142 GCA_045580125.1 Faecousia sp.
GCCGGTAACGCCGGTCTTGATAGCCTTCCAGCCACTCCAGGCGCCGTTTGTATAGGTGCTCTTATAGACCGTATAGGTCTTTGCGCCGGCAATGGCGTTCCAGGTGATCTTCACGCCGTTTACCGCGTTGGAAGCCTTAACGGTGGGCACTGCAAGATTGATCTTGAAGGTCAACGTCTTGGTACCACTGTAATTACCCTTCATCGTGATGGTAACTGTGTATGTGCCCAGAGCAGTACGACCGCTGGGATAGGTTACAGTGTAGTCCGTTCCCTTAATCAGCGTTTTGCCGTCGGCATCCTTAACGGTAACACCCGGGGTCTTTACCACGCCATTGTAGGTGTAATTGGTCGTGGACAGGGTAAATGTTGTGGGTCGGGCAATCACTGTGGTGCCTGCCACATCGCCGCAGTACTCGCACTTGTTTACAATGCTGCCGTCTTGGGTCAAAGTAGCCTTCGTGACGAAGTCTTTGTAGACGTGCTGCGTGACACGGAAATCACCGCAGATATTGCAAAGATTGTCACAGGGGTTGTCATAGGTATGGGTGGTCAGCTTTTCGATGGGTTCGGTCTTGGTGTCGAAGCAAATGCCGCAGGTGTATGTTCTCTTGCCGGGTGCCATACAGGTAGCAGGCGTTGTGACCACACCGGCATCATAGCTGTGGCTAATGGTGCGGACAGCACCGCAGATATTACACTCAGCATCGCAGTTGTTGTCGTAGGTATGTTCAGCCGCACCGATGCAGGAATTGCAGTGCCAGGTTGCGGAGGTGATGCGCTCATCATAGATCGCAATGCTGTTCATCTGTGCCTGCGTGCCGCGGTAATATACATCGGTCAGATTGTCGCAGAAATAGAATGCGCCGTCCGGAATGTAGCTCAGGGTATCTGCAAAGGTGATATTGGTCATACTGACATTTGCCCAGAACAGACCGACAGGAATTTCTGTCAGGCCAGCACCGATCACTGCGCTCTTCAGGTTACTGCAATACTCGAATGCGCTGCTTCCAATACTGGTCACGCTGTCGGGAATGACAATGCTTCTGAGCCAATTACATTCCTTAAATGCATACTTGCCAATGCTGGTAAGGCTATTGGGCAGGGAGATGTTTTTCAAGCTTGTGCATTTATAGAAGACAGACTCTCCAATGATGGTTACGCCATAGGGGATGGTAACCTCGGTCAGGCTGGTGCAGCCATAGAACGCATATTCACCGATGGTGGTAACGCTGCCGGGTATGGTGATGTTTTCAAGACCGGTGCAGCGATTAAATGCGCTGTCTTCAATAGCGGTAACGCTGTCAGGGATAACGATCTCTGTCAGGCTTTCACAACCGTAAAATACGGAATGGCCCATATTGGTCAGACTGTTTGAAAGATTGATCTCGGCCAGGCTGGTGCAGTTCATAAATGCCCAATCGCCGATGCTCGTTACATTATTGCCCATTGTAACGGTGGTCAGGGCAGAACAGCCCTCAAACGCACTGTAGTTAATGGAAGTTATGCTGTCGGGAAGATGGATCTCAGTGATTTCGGTGCAATTCTGGAATGCATAGGGGTCAATGCCGACTACCGGATAACCACCCAGAGTATCGGGGATGGTGATGCTGCCGGTGATGGACTCATCGCAATCCGCAATGTACGCGCCACCCTCGTAGATGTTGTAGGAAAGATACTTGGGATCAGGGACATAGTTGAAGTGAATGTTTGCAGAAGTTAGACTATCATTGCCTTCAAAATCTATATATGTTTCACCCCATTGCTCCGCTGTACCACTGTAGAACACAACATTCAAATCCACGCAACCGCCAAATGCACTGTAGCCAATTCTGGTTACACTGTTCGGAATGGTGATGTAGGTCAAGCCGCTGCAGCCATTGAACCCCAAACTGCCAATGTTGGCTACGCCGTCGGGTATTGTAATGCTTTCCAAATAGCTGCAACCAGAAAACGCATAGCTGTGAATTGCCTTTGCGTCCTTGTGAATCTGGCAAGCCGTTATATCCTTCGAAACAGTACTTACCAACACCAAATAAGGATTTGATGCATTGCCAAGATACTTAGCATTATCGTAAATATTATATGTCAAGCTGCTGCAATCTTCGAACGCACCATCACCAATGCTAGTTACACTGTTTGGAATTGAAAGGCTGGTCAAGCTACAGCAGTTTTTGAACGCATCCCAGCCAATGCTGGTTACGCCATCCGGAATATTGATACTCTGCAAATTGCTGCAACCATAGAACGCAGAAGAGCCAATGCTGGTTACGGTATCTGGGAGGGTAACTCTGGTCAGGTTGCTACAATTTTCGAACGTGCTGCTGCTAATTTTTGTTACACCGTTGCCCACAGTGACAATGGTCAGGCTGCTGCAGCCACTGAACGCATTCCAGCCAATGCTGGTTACGCCGTCCGGAATGGTAATACTGGTCAGGTTGCTGCATTTATAGAATGCACCAACGCCAATATTGGTAACACTGTCCGGGATGATAAGATTGGTCAATCTGTCGCAGTCGTAGAACGCCTCATCGCCAATGCTGGTTACCGGGCAACCACCCAAAGTTGCCGGCAGATTAATACTACCCTCGACGGATGTGTTGCAGTTGGTAATGATCGCCTCGCCGTCGATGATCTCGTAAGTAAGATATTCGGGGTCGTACATTGCGGAACTGCTGCTTTCATAATGCATCGTAACGGAGTTCAGGGGGTCATTATTGCTGCCGATGTTTACAGCTTCCCACTGGGTCTGCGTTCCAGCGTAGTAAACGTCGGTCAGAGCAGTGCATCTTCCGAAAGCGTAATTGCCGATCTGGGTCGTGCTGACCGGGATCGCAATTTTGCGCATCCGGTTACAGTTCATAAAGGCGTATTCGCCGACTGTTTCCACGCCGCTGCCCAGGTCCACAGTTAATATATTCATACAGTTATTGAATGCCCGGGCGCTGATGGTGATCACATTGTCACCGACGACCAGATCGGTCAGACCCATACAGCCGTCAAAGGCGTATTCGCCAATGGTCAGAACCCCTGCAGGAACGGTATATTCAGCGGGGGTAATTTTGGGTGCGAAGACCAGCGTGGTTGCGTCCTTGTTGAATAGGAAACCGTCAACACAGCTGTAATTGGGGTTGTTGGAAGAAACAGCAAAGCTCTGCAAATTATCGCAGGCTTCAAATGCCAGCGAGCCGATGAACTGGACACTGTCGCCCAGGGTTACGGAGGTCAGACCGGTGTTGCCCAGGAATGCGGCATCCTCAATTGTTGCCACACCGTCGCCAGTGTTGATGCTGATGGGATTGGTCAGATGCGCAAACGCAAATTCCTTGATAGTGGTTACGGGATAACCGCCCAGCGTATCGGGAATGGTGAGGCTGCCGGTGAAGGTATCAGCGCAATCGGTGATGATTGCTTCGCCATCGACGATCTCATACGTAAGGATATCCTCGATCTTAATATCGTCAAAGACGTCGAGCTGCTGTCCAACCGTATAGGGAGTGCGGGTCGCCAGCAGAATATTATCGCCGTCCAGCTGAACGCCGTACTTGATGCCGCACTTGTCGTAAGACTTAAGATAATAATAGCCATCGGGACCATTTTTGTAGATATTGCCGCCGTATTCCACAGTTTCGGGCCACTCATCTCCTACAAATTCGTCCACAGTTGTGCCTTCGGGCAGATCGTCTGCCAGAAAAGCGTATGTAACCTTCTCGTAGTAAACATCATAGGTGTTTTCACCGGTCTTGACATAACCGGCGTACACCCGCTCGTGCAAGAAGCCACCCCAACCGCCGACAAAGAAAGCGGTATACATATTGGTTTCGGGATCATAGATAGGATCGCCATCGTAATCCTCACAATTACGGATCGCTTCCAGTAATTCATCCGTCAATACGCAGTATTTTGCAGCTGCGGCTTCGTAGTCTGCGGCGCTGACCTGCACCTCCATCGGTGCGCCTTCATAGCTTGCGTCCACGAAGTCCCAGCTCAGCTTGCATACGACATACCATTCGATGCTGTCATAAAACGTATCACAGTAGCCGACAGTACTATCGAATTTGTCTGCCAGAGGATCTGGATATTCCGCTGCGCTTGCCGGCAGCGCAAACAGGATGCTCAGGCACAGCACGATCAGCATAACTGCCATCAGTTTCTTGATACAAGGCATTCTCTTCATTTTTTGTTCCTCCCGTTTTGTTTTGATCCCATTATACCTTGTTCCCGGGGTAAAATCAAGTGTTCGCTAGCAAGATACATCTAAATAAAAGAATTTCACGATTTTCCCTTGCAAAAAGGGCAGAAAAATGGTATCATTTTATATTGAGATGGTATAATCCGGAGGATCCTCTATGAACACCAAAACAACAGTCATTTCCGAGGCTGAACTTGGCAACCAGTTCGCCTTTTGCGATAAAATCAGCGCTTATTGGCATGGCAAAGACCGCACTCCCGTCGCCTACGTAGAAACCTACGGCTGTCAGCAGAATGAAGCCGACTCTGAGAAGCTCCGTGGCTATCTGATCCAATCCGGCTACGCCATTGGCGCTCAAGCCGAGGGCGCGGACGTGGTGATTATGAACACCTGCGCCATTCGCGAACACGCGGAGCAGCGGGTCTTCGGCAACTTAGGCGCATTGACCCACACCAAACGCCGCCACGAGGGTCAAAAGATCTTCCTGTGCGGCTGTATGGCAGGCGAAAGCAAGGTCTCCGACCGCATCAAGAAAAGCTACCCCCACGTCGACGGCGTATTTTCTACCCATCATCTGTGGCAATTCCCGGAAATTCTGTGGAATGTCCTCAGCCGCGGCAAACGGCAGTTCTACATTGAAGACGAAGCCGGTTCTATCGCCGAGGGCATCCCTCAAGCGCGGGACAATGTGCTGAAAAGCTGGGTGTCCATTATGTACGGCTGCAACAATTTCTGCACCTACTGCATCGTGCCCTATGTCCGCGGTCGGGAGCGCAGCCGAAAAAAAGAGGATATTCTGGCAGAATGCCGCGCACTTGTCGAAGCCGGCAGCAAGGAGATCACCCTGCTGGGTCAGAATGTCAATTCCTACGGCAAGGATCTGTACAGCGATTTCGATTTTGCCGATCTTTTGGCGGCGATTTCCGAAATTCCCGGTGAATTCTTGATCCGCTTTATGACCAGCCATCCCCGGGATGCCGGCAAAAAGCTATTTGACACTATGGCAGCATCTCCCAAGATCGCCAAGCAGCTGCATCTTCCCTTCCAGTCCGGCTCTTCCCGTGTGCTGAAGGCGATGAACCGCCACTACGATCGGGAAAAATATCTGGAGCTGGTTTCTTATGCGAAGCAGGTAATGCCGGATCTGGTGCTGACCTCCGATGTGATCGTGGGCTTCCCGGGTGAAACGGAAGCAGAATTTGAGGAAACCATTTCCCTGATCGAGACGGTGCATTACGATTCCCTCTTTACCTTTATCTTCTCTCCCCGTCCCGGCACACCGGCGGCGGAAATGGAAGACCCCACCCCGAAGGAAGAGAAAAACCGCCGTTTTGACCGACTGTGTGCTGTGCAAAACGCCATTTCCGAAGAGATTCACGCAAATTACATTGGCAAAACCTTCCGTTGCCTCGTTAGCGGCGTGGACAAGGAATTTCTCACCGCCCGCACCGAGGGTGGACGGCTTGTCCGTCTTCGCGGCGACGAAAATCTCATCGGCACATTTGCTGATGTTACCATCACCGGCTCTACCACCTGGAGCTTGACCGGCGAACTGAAATAAGAAAAGGAGTGGTTTTATGGCCACCAAAGCAAACGAACTGACCCCTATGCAGCGTCAGTATATGCAAATCAAAGAGAACAATCAGGATTGTATTCTGTTTTTCCGGCTTGGCGACTTTTACGAGATGTTCAACGAGGACGCCCGGATCGCATCCCAGGAGCTGGATCTGACTTTGACCACCCGGGATCGCGGCAAGCCCAAAGAGGAGCAGACTCCTATGTGCGGTGTCCCCTATCACAGTGTGGATGCTTACATTGCCCGTCTTGTGCAAAAGGGCTACAAGGTCGCTATCTGTGAGCAGACCTCTGATCCGGCTTTGACGAAAGGTCTTGTTGATCGGGAGATCACCCGCATCGTTACCCCCGGTACGGTAACAGAAAGCTGTATGCTGGAAGAAAGCCGGAACAACTACTACGCCTGCCTCTATGGCGGCGAGCGGTTTGGTCTGGCATTTTGCGACATTTCCACCGGTGCGTTTTACGCCACCACCTGCGATGATGCCGCTGCCGCTATTTCCGAGCTGGGTCGGTTTGCCCCTGCGGAAATTCTGCGTTTGGGCGAAAATATCCACACCCCCGCTTTTGACGACTGTCTGCTTCGGCGCTTGAATTGCTGCGTCAACGAGGGCGTTGCAGGCGCGTTTACCCGCGAGCAGGCAGAAGAGCTGCTGCAGAGCCATTTCTGCGCCACACTGTCTGCCCTGAATCTGACGGGTCTGCCGGAGGCAATCTGCGCCGCCGGTACGCTGCTGCATACCCTGCTGTCTCTGCAGAAAAATGACTTGGCACATATCCGCACGCTGGAATATTATACCTCCGGCAAATTTATGGAGCTGGATATGGACGCCCGCCGCAACTTGGAGCTGACCGAAACCATGCGTGCCAAGGAAAAGAAGGGCAGTTTGCTGTGGGTGCTGGACAAGACCCACACCGCTATGGGCGGCAGAATGCTCCGCTCCTGGCTGGAAAAACCCCTGCTTGACCCCGTCGAAATCGGTCGCCGCCATAGCGCGGTGGAAGAGCTGGTGGACAACACCATCATCCGCAGCGAGCTGATCGAGGCGCTGAAGGACGTGTCCGACCTTGAGCGTGTAATGACTAGAATCGTTACCGGCACCGTCAACTGCCGGGATCTTCTGGGTATCGCCCGTGGTCTGCGGGCACTGCCCGATGTCAAGGCACAGCTGCGTCAGCTAGAGTCTCCCCTGCTGCAGCGGTTGGAGCAGGCAATCGACCCGCTGACAGAATGTGCCGACCGGATCGAAGCCACCATCGTCGACGATCCCCCGCTGACTGTTCGGGAAGGCGGTATCATCCGCAAGGGTGCTGACGCGGAAGCTGACCGTCTGCGGGATATTATGGACGGCGGCAAAAATATCATCGCCGCCATTGAGACCGCAGAACGGGAAAAGACCGGCATCCGCACCTTAAAAGTTGGCTTTAACCGGGTATTCGGCTACTATATTGAGGTTTCCAAGTCCTTTATGGAGCAGGTGCCCGGTCATTACATCCGCAAGCAGACCCTTGCAAACTGTGAGCGCTACATCACCCAGGAGCTGAAGGAGCTGGAGGATCAGGTGCTGGGGGCTAAGGATCGCCTGACCGCCCTGGAATACCAGATCTTCTCCCAGCTGCGGGAATATCTGGCACAGCAGGCGGATCGGGTGCAGCTGACGGCTTCTGCCGTGGCTGCCGCGGACACCTTGTGTGCATTGGCAAGTGTTGCGGTGCAGCGGGGCTACTGCCGTCCGAAAATCACCTTGGACAACGAGATCCATATCACCGACGGCCGCCATCCCGTGGTAGAAGTGATGCTCAAGGACTCTCTGTTTGTTCCCAACGACACCCTTTTGGGTGCTGCCGATCAGCAGGTGGCCATCATCACCGGTCCTAATATGGCAGGCAAATCCACCTATATGCGCCAGGTCGCCCTGATCGTGCTGATGGCGCAGATCGGCTCTTTCGTGCCTGCCCGGAGCGCCAGGATCGGTCTGGTGGATCGGGTGTTCACCCGTATCGGTGCCAGCGATGATTTGGCATCCGGTCAGTCCACCTTTATGGTGGAAATGTCCGAGGTGGCATCCATCCTGAAATACGCTACCAGCCGCAGCCTTCTGATTCTGGACGAGATCGGTCGCGGCACATCCACCTATGACGGTATGTCCATCGCCCGTGCGGTGCTGGAATACGCCGCAAATCCCAAAAAGCTGGGGGCAAAGACTCTGTTTGCCACCCATTATCACGAGCTTTCCACGTTGGAAAACGTGCTTCCCAATGTCAAAAATTACAACATCGCCGTAAAGAAGCGTGGCGACCAGATGATCTTCCTGCGTAAGATCGTCCCCGGTGCCACCGATGACAGCTACGGCGTGGAGGTTGCCAAGCTGGCAGGTCTTCCGGGTGCCGTAATCGCCCGTGCCAGAGAGATCCTTGCCGAGCTGGAGCAGGAAAACGGCGTGGTGCACACCTATGTGCCGGATGCGGAAGCCGACGACCAGGTCAGCATGCTGGATCTGACCGGTGCGCAGATCCGCGCCGCTTTGGAGTCCATTTCTGTAGAGACGTTAACCCCCATTGAAGCTATGAACGAGCTGTACAAGCTGAAGAAAATGTTAAACTGATATGAAACATCCAATTTTTCTTCCCTCTCGCAAGGAAGCGACCCGCGGATGGCAATACCTTGCCTTTTCTCTGGCATTTTTGGGCTATTTTCTCAGCCTGAGCGTCCGGTTTCTGAATCTGTCGGTAAGCAGCGACCAGATCAATCTGGTATGCTTCTGCCTGAATTTCTTGGTGGCGGTGATCTTATTCCGCAATTTTCTCCAAAGCTCTATGCAAGCGGCGAAGAAACGCATTACGGTGATCCTCATCACCGCGGCAGTCAGCTTTTTCCTGTATTATTTGCTGACCACTTTGCTGAGCCTTGCCATCATCGCCATCGAGCCGTCGTTTTTCAATGTTAACAACGCAAATCTTTCCGGTATCAGCCGTAATTATTACTGGCAGACCTTTGTCTGCACAGTGATCCTTGTGCCCGTGGCGGAAGAACTGTTCTACCGCGGTGCCATCTTCGGCGGTCTGTACAAGCGCAGTCGGCTGGCAGCATATCTGGTGTCTGCAGCCATCTTTGCGCTGGCGCACATTCTGGGCTACATCGGCTATTTTTCGCCGCTGCATCTGCTGCTTTGCTATGTGCAGTACCTGCCTGCCGGCTTCTGTCTGGCCGCCGCCTATGACATTACCGGCAATATCGCAACACCTATTTTGATCCACACCGCCATCAACGCGGTGGGCATTCTCGCCATGAGGTGACCAATTATGCCAAAAATCATTCAATTATCCACCCACGTTGCCAATTTAATAGCCGCAGGTGAGGTGGTTGAGCGTCCTGCCAGCGTGGTAAAAGAGCTGCTGGAAAATGCGGTTGACGCAGGCGCCACCAAAATCACCGTGGAGATCCGAGACGGCGGTATGACCTTTTTGCGGGTCACCGACAATGGCTGCGGTATGGCCGCTGAGGATGCCAAGACCGCATTTTTGCGCCACGCAACCTCCAAGCTGCGCACAGCAGAAGACTTGGCGGCAATCTCCACCATGGGCTTCCGCGGCGAAGCATTGGCGGCGATCGCTTCCGTCAGCCGCATCGATCTGATGACCAAAACCGCCGGCACTGTGTCCGGCGTCAGTCTGCACTTAGATGCCGGCGCTGTGACGGAGGAATCCGAGGTAGGCTGCCCCGAAGGTACCACCATTATCGTGCGGGATCTGTTCTTCAACACCCCCGCCCGTATGAAATTTATGAAATCCGACACCGTCGAGGGCGGTCGTGTTTCTGCGGCTGTGCAGCTGCAGGCACTTGCCCATCCGGAGGTGGCGTTCACCTTTATCCGCGACGGTAAGCAGATCCTCGCTACTCCCGGCAGCGGCGAGTTGGAAGCGGCAGTTTACTGCGTTTACGGCAGAGAGAGTGCCCGTATGGTCACTGTGGACAGCCGCTGGGACGGCTATAGCCTGACCGGCTTTGTCAGCAAGCCCACCGATGCCCGCCCCAGCCGGAATATGCAGACATTCTTCGTCAACGACCGTCCGGTCAAATCCAAGCTGCTCATCGCCGCGTTGGAAGAAGCCTACCGCAATCAGCTGATGGTGGGAAAATTCCCCGCCTGCGTGCTGCACCTGAAGCTGCCTGCCAATGCGGTGGACGTCAACGTCCATCCTGCCAAGACGGAAGTAAAATTCCTGTCGGAAAAGGCGGTATTTGACTGCGTGCACTACGGCGTCCTTGCCGCTCTGAACAAGACCCCCGACCGTCCACAGATGCAGTTTAAAAAAGAAAGCCAGCGCCCTGGCCCCCTCCCTGCGGGGGCTGTCAGCAAAGCTGACTGGGGGAG
>JAZNNE010000022.1:0-65050 GCA_045580125.1 Faecousia sp.
GTAGCTCTCTCCGGTGATGATGCTGTTTTCCCGTTTGACATAGTGGTACAGAATGTCTTCCGTTTCCACAATTTTTTCTGCCTTCAGGCAGACCTTATAGGTCTGCATTTCGTCCTCGTAGACCTGTCCTACGGGGAAACGGATATTTTGCCATAGTTCTTTGCGGTAAATTTTGCTCCAAAGCGCGACTTGATTTGTATAATCGCCACCCTGCTTGGTAAACATCCGCCGCACAAAGCCTGCGCCATCCAGAAACTTCACACCATCGCTTCTGTCGCTTCCGTTTAAAGCAGAAGCACGATCATGCTGGCATTGGACAATGTCCGCGTTATGAGTTTCTGCTAACGTCATCAGTCGCTGGAACATATCTTTTTCAACAATATCGTCAGAATCCACCCAACCGATATACTCGCCCTGCGCGGCATCCAAGCCCGCATTTCGAGCGGCAGATACGCCGGCATTTTTCTGATGAATCACCCGCACGCGGCTATCCGCAGCAGCGAAAGCATCACACAGTTCTGCGCTGCCATCGCTGGCACCGTCATCCACCAATATCAATTCAAAATCCCGAAATGTCTGGTTGAGAACAGACTGCACCGTCTCCTCCAGCCATTGCCGCACATTATATACGGGGATGATAATGCTTAGTTTCACACAATCACTTCCAAGTTACATTCTCTCGAATAACCTTTGCGGGAACTCCGCCCACAATTGCATTGGCTGGCACATCTTTGGTAACCACAGCACCTGCTGCAACAACGGCATTATCACCAATGGTAACGCCCTTCAATATCGTGGCTCGTTGTCCGATCCAAACGTGGTCTCCTATGACCACCGGAGCTGTTTTCTCATAGCCGTCATATTGGATATCGTGGTCGTCACAATCTCGAATCAAAGCTCCATCAGCAATTGCAACACCGTCGCCAATAGTAATGCTCTTGCTACACACAATTTGTGAATTGCTGTTTATGTATCCACTGCCTATACGTAATGATGCATTCTTGCGAACGATAACATAAGCATTGTCACCAACAGAGAAACTGCCGGCAACAGCGATAGACGCATCCGCACCCATACCCAAGTACGACGGTCTGCAAAAGCCAACACCGCTACTGGCGCCAAACACAAAGTGTGCTTTCTTTCCTAACACAAATCTTGCTCTGGGAGAAATATTCAGCGTCGCTTTTCTGGACAGCTTTAACGGCATCCGATTCTCCGATTGATTGCTTCCCTTGGATAAATACCGGCGCGCTGTAAACACGCGATAATTTTTCAGAAGCTCTATTGCGTGCATAATATCACCTGATCTCATTCAACAAATCTTCGTTATCATCAATGGTTTTGATGACCTTAGCAGGATTGCCGACCACAACAACATTATCCGGCACATCCTTCGTCACAACGCTGCCGGCACCGATGATCACATTGCTGCCAATGGTGATGTCGCCTACCACCGTGGCATTCGCCGCCACATACACATTGTCGCCAAACACGGGGAAATCACCGTTGCGGCCGATGACCACACCGGGTCCTACCCGAAAGTTCTTGCCGGTCAGCTTAGGAAATACGACACAATGGTAGTGCGATACCATAAGCCCGCCACCAATACCGCCGTTGCCAAACTCGATTGTTTTCATCCGTGGCAGGAATATATCGTTCACGCCACACAGGAACTTGTGATGGCGCATCCGCAAATGAAATATGCTGCGGAATTCTTTTTTGGTCAGAAGACAGTAGTTCATAAGGAGCACAGGGGAGCTGTGCTCCTCTTTGAAGTGGTCCCACTTCAAATTTCGCGCCACATCCGCATCCACTAGCTCTTTAATAGGCTTTCCACTAAGTGTGTACAGCACGTCCGCCACCACGCAGCGCCACATTTTCAAATACAAACAAAATGTTTTCATATGTATTCCCTTCCGGATTTGGTATCATCTTACTTGCCCAGTTTCTTTTTCAGCTTTTCCATAGCATCATCGCCAAATACTTTGCGAAATGCCTTCTGGGGCAAAATTTTAACCTGCTCCCACGCGCGATACCAGCCTCTCTGATGCCGCTTCACACGAGCAAAATCCTTCTTCGCCTTCTCGGTGCGCCAAGTCATTGCCCAGTGATGGAGAGCCACAGTATCGGGACCCGTTTTATCTTCTATACTGACGCAACTGGTAGGGCAAAAGTAGGTCTGTGGATATACGACCACATTTCCTAGTTCCTGATAGCTGTCATCCAGTTTCAGCCCCCGCTCCAGTAGGATGTCTGTCATCCAGTTGGTGTTGGGCTTGATGTCCTCGCCGTCGGCAGTTAAAAACGACTTTTCTTTATAGTAAGAAAGCATTTGCTGCATCACAGGATGGTCTTTTTCTGTTCCAATTACGCCGGCACTGATATTTGTAGCATCCATAAAGCCCAAAAATGCGCTATGCTGCATAAACGGCTCTAACGGTTTGATCAGTTCCTGATCTGTGTCCAAATAAACACCGCCCTGGCGGCACAATACCAAAATACGCACATAATCTGCTACAAACGCATATTTCTTGGCTTCATAGGCCTGCTTAGTCCAAAGTGTGGAGTTGACATCAAAATTATCCTCATTCCACTCGACAATCTCCCAATCCGGGCAAAATTTCTTCCAGCTCTTGATGCACGTTTTCATCAGCTTTGGCATTTCGCCCCTGCCAAACCAGCAGTAATGAATAATCTTGGGAATCACTCCATTCCCTCCTTGCGGTATCGAATAACCCGCGCCGGCACACCGCCAACAATGGCGTACTCCGGAACATCTTTTGTAACAACGGCGCCGGCGGCAACTACACTATGGCTGTGAATATGAACATCTGCCAAAATCGTTACCCGGTCACCAATCCATACGTCATCGTCGATAATAATTTGGCTGGCACGGGTAAACCCTTGTTCTATCATTGGAATATCTGTTCTATCGAACGCATGGTTTCTTGGAATGGTTAGCAATTGTCTGCCAATCATAACATCATTGCCAACAACCGTATTTCCGCCGATAATCGATCCTTCACCGAAGCCAGAGCGATCTCCTAAGGAAATCCCACCCCAGCGCAGTTGTACATTTTTCTCAATGCTAACATTCTTTCCGCAGTTGTCTAGCAAAAACCGTGCGCACCACGCTCTAAACTTCTTGGGAAAATTCGTTCTTGCAACGTCTGAAGACGGTAACTTTGATGCCCAAGAATAATACAAGAAATGTGCAAGCTTATGTACAAACCGTGCTTTCATTTTTTTGAGCATTACCATTTCTCCTCCAAATACTGTGCACCGTGCACCTGCATATAGAATCTTCTGGCAATTTTCGGACTTATCCGAAACAGCATATATGCGAGTTTTTCTCGTGCACAAAGCCCTCCTGCCCGAATATATCGAGGGTACAGTTTTCGATACATTTTGACATAAGGCTTAATTTCTTTCTTGAGTTCCGGTTTTTCCTCCTGCACTCGGTAGTAATATTGCAGTACCCGCATCAGGAATTCCTTCTGGAAATGGGCAGCTTGTTTGCTTCCCCTTTCTAAAAAGAATTCCGCTTGATATCGACGCGAATCGATAATCGCAAAACTTTTAGCTGTTAAACCGGCGCGGGTTACACTGTCACGTGTTTCTCTCCAATAATATAGCCGTTCACCACTCTTTGCGATTTTCTTAGATCGCTCAAGAATGTGCGGGAGCGACATAGAGTCTTCGTCAATATGTCCTTCCGGAATTCGCAGGCCGTCGAACACCTGTTTTTTGAACAGCTTCATACAAAGAGAGATTAGGCTGACTTTCCGGCAGTGTTCTGCAAAATTCGCCAGCATTTCCGTGCCATTGAGCAGCTCATACTCCAGCTGCGGCTCGCCGTTAAACCATTCTCCTTCTTCCGCAAAGAAGTCATAATAGCACATCGCAAAATCCGCATCTGTTTTTTGCTGCAACGCCAGCAGAAACTCCAGATACTGAGGGTGCACACAGTCGTCGCCGTCGATAAAGGCGATAAAATCGCCTTTTGCTACATCCAGACCGGCATTGCGGGCGGTGGCTGCACCGCCGTTTTCCTTGTGAATCACCCGAATACGGGTATCCGTTGCAGCCAATGCGTCGCAGATCTCACCGCTGCGGTCAGGGCTGCCATCCTCCACCAAGATCAGCTCAAAATCGCCGTAGGTCTGGGCAAGAATGCTCCTAACGCAGCTTTCTATGTACTTTTCCGCCTTATAAACCGGCACAATCACGCTGATCGTTGGCATACTTATTTCCCCCAACCGAGTTTTTTCAATACCGCCTGACAGTACAGATAAGATGTCGTTAGTCTTGGATAGAATCGCTTATAGATCCACATATCTTTCTCGCCCACAAACACCTTGTCAGCGCGGTATTTGCGCAGAATTTTTCTGCCCCACTTTTCCAGTGTCCGAATCCCCTTCGCGTCAGGCTTTTCCATATCGGCAATCAGATTCAGTTGCCCCAGAATATTCTTCATAAATTCCCGGATGCGCCAACACCGCAATTGGGTATTTCCCCGCTGCGTAAAATATTCGATCTGCTCCACAAACGCCTGCAGCACATCCAAACGCTTAACGGACCAACCAGATCGGATAATGCTTTTTCTATTGCAAAAATAGCCATATAATTCAGCGTCAAGGACGGCAATTTTTTCGCAGTCGAACAAAATCCGATAGGTTACAAATTCGTCCTCGTGAAGCCTTCCCACGGGATACGGCAACACCACACCGCTGTGGTAGAGCTTGCCCCAGGCAACCGTAGCATTTACATGGCGTTTGAGATACAAATCCTCAGCACCCCAAAGTCTTGCCGTCAAGTCCGGATCGTCTTCCAGAGGCTCTCCGTCAGTTCCCTTGAAGCCGCAAACGCTTATCTTAACATTGTGCGCCTGCACAGCATCGTACAGCGCCTGCAGCATCGCGGGATGGATATAATCATCGGAGTCAATAAAGCTGATCCACTCTCCGCAGGAAGCCTCAAAGCCCACATTTCGGGCATCGGACAAGCCGCCGTTTTCCTTGTGAATCACCTTGATGCGGATATCCTTCTCCGCCCACGCATCGCAAATCGCAGGACAGTTGTCTGGGCTTCCGTCATCTACCAAAATCAATTCAAAATCTGTAAATGTTTGTGATAAAATGCTCTCTACACACCGGTCTAGGTAGTCCTCTACCTTATATACCGGCACGATCACGCTAATTGTTGGCATTCTAAAATCCCTTTCGTACTAGGCGTTTTATCTTATCATATCCTTGGGATCCCAATAACTTAATTGCAATTCGATTGGGCAATATTCTCAACGCATATAAATCCTGCTGTTTATGCCTTTTTTTTAGATTCGGATGATATTGTTTTTCTCTCGGCTCAGGGTACAAATACTTTTCAATAATATTTGAAAACCCCATTTCTCTGTAATCTCTCCAGAACTGCTCCCTTCTTTCTGATGGAGCAAAGCACTTGTTAAGCGCCGGATTTCCATTTACCGCTTCCTCTAATGGGCGACTAAAAATACAGAGCTGTCTCCTAACGTTTTGAAAAATATGTTCTCCATTTTCCGTATTTAGCATAACCATAGAGATTCCCTTGTCGTTATCGCGGTCTGCACGGCAGGTATCCATATATCCCCAAAAATCCGCAAGGGTAATATCCGCCACACGGCTTGTTCCTGCATAATTGCATTGGTGGCAACTGGGGCGCAAAAACAGTTCTCTCAAAAAGCCACGAATAAATGGATCTTCATATGTATCGGCCTTATAGATTTTTTCATTCTCAAATACTATTTTCATGCCAAACACATACCAGCCAGGTTCTTTATTTCGAAAATACACTTTCTTTGCCCTGGCCCCATACTTGTCCTGAACATAATCAAGGTAATCCTTGAAAACCTTTGGTGATGGTACTCCGTGGCACACCAAATCGATAGTAAACAGCTGCCCTTCATACCGGTCTCCCAGATATGCGTACAGTCCATCAATTTGGCACGCTGTTCCAGAATACAAGACTTTCTTTCCCTCGGTTAAGCACAGCTTTACCTCTTGAAAAGTATATCCGATGTCACTTTGTACATACTTAGACCCGCGAAGTTCTTCCAGCGCCTTAATCGTCTCGACCTTTTTATGTACCACTTTTAGGTCGTTATCAAAGCCGGCTCCAAAAATAACGCCATCTTGTAATAGTATCCACTGTGCCAATGCCGAGAATGCGCCACCGGATGTGCTCATTTTGCGAAGCTTTTTATTCTTTAGCCAGCACGCATATACTTTTTTCTCTCGCTGTGATCTTGCAACCTCATTGATACGAGGACATATTTTGCGACACTTTCCACACTGTATACACTTTTCATTATTAATAACTGGGCGAATGAACCCCTCGTCATCAGGATAGCTTTGGATTGCATCAACAGGGCATACATTCTTACATGCCATGCATCCTGTGCACGCAACCTTGTCGCACAGCAACATCTACATCACTCCTCGATCCGTTTCCGCAGGTCGGCATAATAATTCTCAATAAAATATGGTGGCAAACAGTACTCATAGGACGAGCTATAGATGCGTTTCACCTGTGTGCTTACATTGTCAATCTCCGGTTCATAGCAGACATAGTCTCTGAAACTTTCCGGAAACCATTTTACTCCAGAGCTTAATTTGTGGTCTGTCGACGAGATCACTACCACCGGCGTACCAGCAATCAAGGAAAAAATCGTACCATGATATCGGTCTGTCACAATTGCTCGATATCCAGCATATTCCTCCCACATCTGAGACAGGATTTTTCCCCGTTTTTTACGCACCCGATCCATATTCATAGAAATAGTCGTGTCAGACACAGCCACTGTGTCTATCGTCTCTAATTCATTTTTAAGCGCTCTGATTTGTTCCGCAGAATAAAGCGCTTCTTTATCATTTCGCAAACAAAGAAGGATCCCTTTTCTTTCCTTCTTATAATGCTTAACGCCAATCATTGTTGTTACAACATCTGGCATCAACAATTTTCTGCACTTAGGAAACATCTCCTGTGCAGTCTCATAGGACACCTCATCTCGGCACATTATTAGCAGATTCGGATGTTTGTTATAAATATTGCACGATTTTTCTTTCTCCTTCTCAGTCTGATAGAAAATCGTTTGCGGCAGAATAACCACTTGCCTATCCTGAAACAGCTGGATTGTCATACGTTGCATATTTTCTTCCAACATATATAAATCCGTAGTGTGATACCCGCTATGAAGAAACACTTTATCACACCGATTACAGAATCTGCGGATTTTTCTTAGGAGTGCAAAATCCCACCGTATCAAGTCTGTCGTTTCATATAGCCTAACTCGGTATCCTGGATAGGACTTTTTCAACCACTTTTCTATGCAATAACTTTGCGCGTTATCTCCCATATTCGTGTGAAAAGGCGCTCCAAATACAAATATATTTTTACAACTCTTTACCTTCATCCAAAACCATAGCAAACCCAATCGGTAATGTGCAGAAATATTAACTTTTTTCCACAAATCGCTTATTTTGTCCATACATAAACCCACTTATTGCTCGACATGAATTTCAGGAAACATAACATATCCCCACCAACTGTGTTGCCATACCATCGAATTATTGTCTTCTGCAGAAATAAGTTTTTCAAAAGCAAACGCCGATTCTACAACGTCGTGTAGTTGGTTGTGTCCGTATTCATTCACAGAGTAAGCCACCAAATCCACAAAATATTTTCCCGGTGCCAACCAAGCCATAGGTAAAGAAAGCCTGACGTTATTCTCACCCTCTTGCACTGCTATGCAAGGCTTTGTCGTTGCCATACCTGCTCTTGCATCATCCGCAGAGTGGATTGTCATCCTGAACGTTATCCCCTTCGCGCTACATTTCGATGTTAGTCCTATACACATTTGAATATCCTCTCCTTGGTAGAAAATCGGATATTCGTCCCTATTCAAAATATGTACGCAATCAATACATATCTTTCCGTCAATATCTTTCCGCTTACGTTCAGTACCACATTTATTGATCAAACTCAACTGTGCAGCATTGTCCATATAGAGCGCAATTGCTTCCTCCACATCCCCATCAAAGATGATTCTGCCCTTATCCAGCACGATGCAGCGGTCGCAGAGCTTGCGGATGGTATTCATATTGTGAGAAACGTACAGAACAGTCTTGCCCTGGACGGTAGCGGCGTCACGCATCTTGTCCAAGCACTTCTTCTGGAACGCCATATCACCCACCGCCAGCACTTCGTCCATGATCATAATCTCGCTGTCCAAATGAGCAGCCACGGAGAACGCCAGCTTGACGTACATACCGGAAGAATACCGCTTTACCGGAGTGTCGATAAAATCCCGCACCTCGGAAAACTCGATAATATCCTCCATTTTGGCGTCGATCTCCGCCTTAGTCATACCCAAAATCGCGCCGTTCATATAGATATTCTCGCGACCGGTCATTTCCGGGCTAAAACCGGTACCCACCTCCAGCATAGAGGCGATCCGGCCGTAAATATCCACGCTGCCCTTGGTAGGCGCCGTGATTCGGGACAAGATCTTCAGCATGGTAGACTTACCGGCGCCGTTGCCGCCGATAATGCCCACAGCTTCGCCCTGCTTGATCTGAAGATCAATGCCGTTCAGTGCCCAGAAGCGCTGACCCAGCAGCCGCTGATCGGTGCCGATCTTGGAGTTGGGGTCTTCCTTATGGCGAACGCGCGCCCACCAGCTCTGCAGGTCGGCAGTCAGCGTGCCGCCGCCGATCTGACCCAAGCGGTACTCTTTTTTCAGACCCTTTATTTTAATTGCAAGTTGTTCACTCATTTTCTTACCTCACACCGTATCCATAAAGGTCTTTTCCACGCGGCTGAAGATAATAACGCCCAACGTTACCACAACCGCCATCACGCCCAAGCTGATGCCCCAATACATCAGATTCAGGTCGCCCTGACCCAAGAATGCCCAACGGAAGGTCTCCGCAGCGCAGGTTACGGGGTTGAGCATCACGGCCTTGTACAGACCGCCGTTGCCAAGCTCTGAGGCAGGATACACCACAGGCGTAATGTACATCCACAGCTGAATGCCAAAGCCCACCAGCATGGACAAGTCGCGGTACTTGGTGGTCAGGCTGGAAATAATAATGCCGAAGCCCAGACCCAGCAGACCTAAGTAAACGATGATCACCGGCAGTGTTGCAATACCAGCATAGTTTGGTGCGATTTTGTTGGTAGCAATGAAGTACACCCAGAAAATCAGGAACATCGCCAGTTGAATAAAGAAATTCAGCACACTGAACAGTACTGTAGAAATCGGGCTGACCAATCTGGGGAAATAGACCTTACCAAACACACCTGAATTTCCGGTAAAGGTATTCGCGGTGCCGTTCAGGCAGGCTGCAAAGAAGCTCCAAACCACATTGCCGCCCATATAGAATAAGATTGGGGGCACGCCGTCGGTAGAGATTTCAGCGATGCCGCCGAATACCAAGGTATGGATCAAGGTGGTCAGGAGGGGCTGAATGATGGCCCACAGCGGTCCCAAAACCGTCTGCTTATAGCGCACCACAAAGCTGCGCTTGGTAAACAGCCAGATCAGGTCGCGATAACGCCACACTTCCTTCAGATTGATGTCAAACCATCCGTTTTTCGGCTCTAAGTGGGTATGGTATTGCTTGCTTAAATCGCTCATAATACTCGTCTTCCTTTACATTTTTACGTCCGCTCTAAAATATCCGCAATGCGCTTACTGGCAAAGCCGTCGCCATAGGGATTGCTGGCGTGGCTCATTCGCTGATATTCCGCTTCGTCCTCCAGCAGCTGCTTGAAATTCTGATAAATAACCTCTTCATCGGTGCCCACCAGTTTCAGCGTGCCTGCGGCAATGCCCTCAGGACGCTCGGTAGTATCCCGCATTACCAGAACCGGTTTGCCCAGACTGGGGGCTTCTTCCTGAATACCGCCGGAATCTGTCAAAATCAGATGGCTGCGGCTCATAAAATTGTGGAAGTCCAAAACATCCAGAGGCTCAATGATATGAATTCTGGGCTCCTGACGCAGATATTTATCTGCGATCTGGCGCACCTGCGGATTCATATGGATGGGATAGATCGCCTTTACATCCGGATGCTCCTCCATCACACGGCGGATTGCCCGGAACATATGCTCCATCGGTTCGCCCAAGTTTTCGCGGCGGTGGGCAGTGATCAAAATCAGCCGACTGTCTGCAGCCCACTGCAGCTCCGGATGAGAATAGTCATCCTTGACCGTCGTTTTCAGTGCGTCGATCGCCGTATTTCCGGTTACATAGATAGACTCCGGTTTCTTGCCTTCCCGCAGCAGATTCTCTTTGGATTTTTCTGTTGGCGCAAAATTATATGCGCTCAAAATGCCCACTGCCTGCCGGTTGAATTCCTCCGGATAGGGAGAATAGATATTATACGTACGCAGACCTGCTTCCACGTGTCCCACGGGAATTTGCAGATAAAAACACGCCAGTGCCGTTACGAATGTCGTGCTGGTATCTCCGTGCACCAAGACCACATCCGGCTTTTCGATCTCCAGAATTTCCTTGATGCCGTTTAAGATATTTGTGGTTACATCAAACAGCGTCTGCCGATCCTTCATAATGGACAGGTCATAGTCCGGCACCACATTGAACGCCTGCAGCACCTGATCCAGCATCTGCCGATGCTGACCGGTTACACAAACCTTGGTCTGAATTCCCTTTCTGGTCTTCAGCTCGTTGACCAGCGGGCACATCTTAATTGCCTCCGGTCTGGTACCAAACGCCAGCATAACTTTTCTCATAATTTCCACCTTATCCGTATTCAGGTTTTCCCTGTTAATCTTCTTGTATAATAGTACAGCCCGATGGCGGCGGGGAGCTTTCCTGCCACACGGTGCAGGATGCGATACTGTCCGCTCAGGGGCAAATTTTTCTGTTTTGATAGCTGCACGATCCGGCTTTTCAGTTCTTTGGCTTCGCAGCAGAAGCCGTTCTTGCGGGCCAGGCAGTACAGCCATACCGCAGTCTGGAACATTTTGCCTTGCGTTTCCATCGCCAGTCCGTCACAGCCAAGGGCTTGCAGCGTCTGAACACGCCGCTCCATAATGGGGAAAATATCCATCGTTTTGGGCGTGAATCGGGAGTGAATGATGCTTCCCTGCCGCATTACGTAGCCGTAAAGCACCAGATCAGTATACACCACCTTGCAGCACTTGGGCAGCAGACGGGTCATTAGCTCTTCGTCCTCGTGGCGGATGCCCTCTAGGAATCGCAAGCCTTCAAAAAGCTCTTTTCTGAAAAGCTTGGTGCAGGCAGATGCCGCCACGCCGCCCAGATCATACAGTTTTTGAAAAAACTCAGGCACAGAAGTCAGAACAGCTTGCTCTGTCCCCTGCGTTTCCGGCTGCCAGCTGCCATCGGTTTCCTGATAGAAAAACTGGACAAAGTCCGCATCCGGATACTGCTGCGCCACATTCAGCAGCAGTTCAACCGCATTGCTTACCAGATAGTCATCGCCATCCACGAACAAAATCCAATCACCGGCGGCAACATCCAAGCCGGCATTTCGTGCTGAGGACAAGCCGCCGTTTTCCTTGTGGACCACGCGGATCCGGCTGTCCGTTACCGCATATTCGTCGCAGAGAACGCTGCTGCCATCGGTGGAGCCGTCGTCTACCAAAATGATCTCCACGTCAGGGCAAGTCTGTCCTTGCAGACTCTTGACGCAGGCCGGCAGATATTCACTTATGTTGTATACCGGCACAATGATCGATACCATTTTAGTCCCTACCCAGTATGTTCTTAATTATCTTCTTCAGCCGCATTTTTCGCAGTGTGCGGCGGTTCGTGTAGTGGCTGTTTTTCGCCAATTCTTTTTGTTCTTTTCGGGGCAGTTTTGCTGCCACCGCCCCGATCACGGAGCGGAAGGCTGCCGTCAGCTTTTCTTCATTATAGAAGGTCTTCTCGCAATTTGCCGCTGTAACTAGCGCAAAAAATGCGTCCAATTCCAAAATCTGCTCCGCAGAATTCAGTTTTTCACCTTGACAATAGCAGAAAAACGCATTAGGCACTTCTGTCTCTATACCCAACTGCCGGATCTGTCGAATTTTCACTGCCCGCAGCAGGTCCAGATAGCGTGCGCTTTGGTTTTGTGTTACCTGACCGCCGTGGACACGGTATCGAAGCAGAATGTCAGGCAGTGTGGTAATTTGATGTTTTTCCAACACGCGGCACCAGAGTTCATAATCCTCCAAGCCGTGATAATCCGGCGCATATCCGCCCAGCTGTCGGATCACGTTGGTTCGCATCATAACGCTGGGGTGCGCCAAGCCGCAGGCAAACAGCATATCCACCTTCATCTGCTCCGGATCTGTCGCAGACCAGCCGGTGCAGATCGTGCCTGTTTCATTGAAAGTTTCCACGTTTGTGCCCAGCACGGCGACATCTTCATTCGCATTCAAGAACGCCACTTGCTTTGCAAACCGTTGCGGCAGAGACATGTCGTCGGCATCCATGCGGGCGATGTATTCTCCCTTAGCAATTTCAAGACCGACATTCAGCGTTTTTGCCACGCCTAGGTTTTGCTCGTTCTTTACATAGACGATCCGCGGATCGTCGTAAGACAGAATGATCTCCTCGGTGCGATCGCAGGAGCAGTCATTGATGATGATAAGCTCAAAATCCTTGTATGTCTGCCCCAGAATGCTCTCGATGGCCTGCGCTATGTACTTTTCGGCATTATATGCCGGCATAATGACGCTGACCAGTTTCATCACACGTTCCTCTTACATTTCATTTTCCGACAGAATATGGGCATAAACCGTTTTTTGTCCATCATCCGTCTGCGTCGTTAGTTTTCCTTTGTAGCTCAATTTGAAGAATTCATTTTGCGCCAGTAGGTTTTCATAGCTTTCCTGCTTATATGCATCGTTCAAATGCTTTTGTAGCAGCCAGATATTGGGGTTATTCGGCGCAACCCCATCAATGCTCTGCCGAATCGCAGGTACACCGCAGTAGCCCGCCCATAGGAGATAATCAAAAAACACATAATCGATAATCCGATTGTGGTGTGCCCAATAATAGCACAACGCCTCAAACATAAAGGAAAAAATCTCGCAATCTGCTTGTCCGCCAATGAAAAAGCCGCACCATTTTCCTCTGCAGGCTTCTGTAGGGCAGTCTTCCCAGCTTTCGAATCGCTGAGTATAGAACTTTTCTGTCAGCAATTCGTCTGTGAATTTCTTAGAAAAGCACACCGTTGAATCCACCCACGCACCGCCATAGGTGCGCAGCAATGCAAACCGCAGCACATCAGAAAGGTGCGCAGCACCAATGATCCCTTGCTTGTGTTTTTCCAGAACAAACTCGGGAAGATCTACATACTGCGCATAATTGTCCCAAGCAACGATGTGTACCTGCGCATTGTCAGGCACAAGCTTTCGCATCCGATTCACACACGCCTTTACAATGGGCGGCATATTCTCCTCGCCCTGCCACCAGCAGACCCAAACCGGAATTTTCTCCAGCTTTTTCTTTGGCGTTGCCTTCGGGATCTCGCCTTTTGTGTATTTTCCCGTCAAGGGCGTAAGCTCCCTGATCATATACGCAGACAGTGTTTCAATATAGCGCTTGCTTTTTCCCGTAGGAATCAGCACATCCCAGAATTTGACCCGCGCAACCTTGCGACCAAACTCCCGCCGATCATTGGGATATTCCTTGCAGCAAGCAGTAAACCGCTGCATCAGGTGCTTGATCTTTTTCAGCATTCCTTATCTCCCGTGTTTTTTGTTGGCCAGCCACGCAAGGGCGCATAATGGCAGCACTTTTTTGCGCTCCATCAGTTTCTCACGCAAACCGATATTGACGGTCTGTGATAATACCTGCTGCAGACATTCATCATTGCAAATGTTCTTAACCTTCTCCCGTCTTTGCCCCATTGTCAGCGGAGAGGTTTTATAGAAATAATTGCAAACTGCAGCAAACGCGCCGCTTAACAGCTGGCGGTTGTAAACCTGCGCGTAGCCCTCATGATTCCAATGCAATTCCAGTGCCTGCATGATTGCCTTATGCACCAGCACATACGCTTCAAAATAATCTTCGTGATAGCGATGCACCGCGCTTTCGCCGTGCATCAGCCGGTAATATAGGGGTGTTTTCAAATACCGCAAACTGTTGCTGCGACCCATTGCGTACAGATTGAACAGCCGATCCTCGGAGAATTTGATTCCCTGCGGGAAACGAATGCCGAAAATGCACTCTGCCCGATACAAACACCGCCAGACAGATCCAGCCATCTGTCCCAGCAGTGCCGGAGTCCAATCCGCACTGGTAATAGTGCAGTCCGCTTCCAGTAACGGAATCGTATCCGGCTCTGTCCGACCATCGCCCCATACCGTCACAGCATCCCACATCACAATGTCACAGCCGTCCGTCTGGCGTAACGCTGTTTCGTAGGTTTCAGGCGCGATCTCATCATCCGCGTCCACAAAGCCAATAAAGTCGCCGGTTGCCAGCTCTAAACCCGCGTTTCTGGCAGCAGAAACACCCTGATTTTCCTGATGGATCACCTTAACTCGAATATCTTTTTCTGCCCAGCGGTCACAAATAGCACCGCTATTATCTTTCGACCCATCGTTGACCAAAATCAACTCGATGTCCGGATGCGTTTGACTTAAAACGGACTCTATGCACTTGTCTAAGTAGCGTTCACCGTTGTATACGGGAACGATTACACTAACTCTTGACATTTTTGCTCCTTCAGCAACGCGACCCTGCCCAACAGCAAGCCCAAAATCACGTACGGAATAATATTGGGACTGGCGGCAAATATACCCAACTCTACAGACTGCTGCCAGAAAATTACGAAAAATGCAGAAATCGCGCCGGCGACACAGATATCGTCCCAATACGGCAGCGTTTTGCTCAGTATCACCTTAAACATACCGATCCACAGCCCATAGCCCACAACACCGTAGGCCACCAGGCAAGCGATTGCACTGTTATGATAGTAACCGATATCCACATTGCCTGTGCCAAATAAGAAATTATTCGATACGGTGGTCAGCGCCCCAAGCCAAATCTCTTCCCGTCCGCTGAACAATACTTTGTCAAATTTCTCCTGGCTCCACGCATTCAGCGCATCCATATCCGCATATGTTGCAATTAAGCAGCCGATCAGTGCCACGATCAGCGGTATCTGCAGTGCCAGATCGATCCGCCACTTGGCGCGGAAGATCTTTTCAAAGGGAAGGAATCGGAAAACGATCAGCAAATTCAGTATGATCGCAAACATACAAGATCGGGAATCCGTGGCGCGCAGCAAGAACACATATGCCGCGCCCACCAGTGCGATCATAATCATACTTTTTGTATTCCGGACACCGTAATAGGGAATGGTAAAAACCAAATAACTGAACAGACCGATCATGGCAATGGAATTATCGTTCCATCCGGACAAGGCCGTCATATAATTGTAGATAAACAAAATTGCCAATCCCAAGCCGCCGTATGCAAGGCTTACCAAATACAGATCCTCGTGTTTCGGGCGTGTACGGGATACTGCGTAGGTTACCAAAAACACCCACAAATAGTGCAGGCTGACCATTCCATAACCCTTCGCCATAGAAACTGTAACAAACAGTCCTACCATAAACAGCAGTGTCAGGAAATGCTTTTTGGGAATAAGCCAGCCCTTGCGGAAGCGCCCCTCCCACAGCAGCAGCAGGAATGCCAGCGCCAGCGCCAATAGTCGGGCATATTCCGTTGTGCGGTAAGCGTTGCCTATGCCTGTGCCGTTGAGCAATGCCACAAGCCACAGCAAAACCATAGCGCCGGTATAAAGAATCGAACTCATACTTTCACCTTAATGCGTAGAAATGTAAAAACGTTTCGGGGTTCAAATCCCCCGTAAAAGCTTGTAATAAATGCGGAAGAACAATCCCGGCAGCACCGACAGTGCCACCAAAATTCTGTGTTTTCCGTCGTATTTCAGTTCTTTACGCTTGCAGATCCACCGGAAGCACCAGTACTTTCCCGCTGTAATCATCCGTTGCTTCAAGCTCCGCTGCAGATCGATCCGCTGCAGGAAATACAGGCAATAGCCAGCGGGGTTATTTCGCATCAATCGCGAAGCGTCGCTGGAATAGCCACCCGCTTGGTATTCGCAGACCGTAACGACCTCCGGTAGCAGGGCAAATTCCCCGTTGCGATCCATACGGTCATACACAACGCACTCCGTCACAAACCGCTCCCCATCAAATACAGGAAATGGAAACTGCCGCGCAAAGTCCGTGGCAAACGCAAGGGAAAACTCGCCTTGACAGCCGTACTCTGCTGTCAGACGGTACATCTGCGTCTTTTGGATCCCCTCGGGGAATGCACCGCTGAGCAGACGACCGCCAAAATCTTGTTTGTAGGCAATGATGCCTTGTTCGCCATTGAGCTGCGTGCGCTTTTCTGCCAGTTTTGCAACAGCATCCGGTGCCAGCAAATCGTCAGAATCCACGCAGAGAAACCACGCCCCTGCCGCTTGCTCCAGTGCCAGATTGTGGGCGGAATGCTTGCCGCCGTTTTCTTTTTTACAGTAGCGGATATTTACCTTTTTCTCGTCGATAAATGACTGTACCACCATCGCGGTATCGTCTGTGGAGCCATCGTCGATGATCAGCCATTCAAAGTCATCACAAGTTTGCTCGCATAGGCTGCGATAAAGCCTCGGCAGCATATCCGCCCGATTGTAAGCGGGTGTAAAAACAGTCAGCATTTTATTTCCTCTTTAGCCACCGAAGGCAGTTCTTTCCAAAAACGCGCCGCAAGAATCGGGTGATCTTACTGCGGATGCGCGTTGCAGGTGATACCCAAGATTTATTGAACCAATGAATAGCTGCTGTGTTCGCAGTTTTGTGAAGCACACCAGTTGCATTGTCATAAGGGCAAAACACATCCTGCGGATACAACGCAAAGCCGTCCACGATCTGGAACTCACCGTTGGGAACGAACCCCTTTTCCGTTAACATCTGCGTAATGATGATGACATTTGTCGTTGTATCCAGCGTTCCGTCCTCCTGAATAAAGGGCCGATCTTTATAATAGCCCAGCAAGTCCGCAAACAGAGGAAAATTCTGCTCGCCCGCCATAATTCCAGTGGGGATGTGGATCTCAGACTCAAATCCGGAGAAACCGCGATGCTCCAAAAAAGCATCGAGATTCTTTGTCAGCTCCACATCTGTATCCATATAAACGCCGCCCTGGGTATACATCGCATAAAGGCGGACATAGTCGGTCACAAAGGCAAACTTTTTGCTTTGATATGCTTCGTTTACGTATTGACAAGCCTCAACATCAAAATTGCTCTCATCCCAACGGATGATCTCGTAGTCAGGGCAGTACTTTTCCCAGCTGGCTATGCATTTTTTTGCCAGCTCCGGCAGTTCCTTTCCGCCAAACCAGCAATAATGGATCTTCTTCGGTATCATTTCGTCAAACTCCCAAGACGTTTTTTGTGCAGCTTTTCATACAGCCACGCAGGCATCAAGCCCACCAAAATCGGTCGCAGTGCTCGCAGATAATTGTACGCCGGCAGCTTCAGCAGCCGCACCGCTTTGCAAAGCACTCTGGCTTCATTAATGCGGAAACGGAATTTTCTGCGACCGAAAGCATTGCGGTCGTCCCGCATCTGATACAGCGGCTCATCCAGATTCATACCGCGGTAGCCTGCGGCATACAGCTTGACCCACAGGTCATAATCCTCTACCCGCAGGTACTTATCGTCATCGGTATAACCACCGATCTGCTCCATTACCGAGCGGCGCACCATACACGGCGCGTGGCAGAAGGGTGTTCCGTGGAGGAAATCCTTTTTCTTGGGGAACGGGATCACCTGACCTCTGCCCCACTGCCCATTTTCGTCAAAATACGCCATTGCCGTGCTGACCACCGCCATACTGGGATGCTCCCGCAGGGCTGCGATTTCTTTTTCAAACCGGTCTGCAGAGCACAGATCATCGCCGTCCATACGGGCAACAAATTCACCGGAGGCCTGCGCCAGACATCTGTTCAGCGTATAATTCAGACCCATATTCTTTTCATTCTTCAGCAGAATGATCTTCTCCGGATATTGCTGCCGGATGCTATCCGCCGCGGCGTATGTACAGTCTCTGGAGCCATCGTCGCACAAAATCAGCTCCCAGTTGGTATAGGTCTGATTCAGTATCGATTCGATCGCCGACGGCAATGTGCCGGCGCAATTATAGATACCCATCAGGATCGATATTTTACCGTTCATACGTATCCTCTTATAAGCAGTTCATCAGCCACTTCCGGTCTTCCAGAATGTATCTCTTCAGCTTGGTCTGCTCAAATCTTTCAAACGCAAAGCGACGGGCTTTCTCTGCAAATTTTGCTCGCATTTCCCCATCCTCCTGCATTCTCCGCATTCCCTCGCAAAGAGATTCTACATTTTCCTTCTGTACTACGATTCCCGTTTCGTTGGGGAGCATCGCATCGGTAGGACCTGGAATGTCTGTAACAATCACGGGAACACCCATTGCTTCCGCCTCAACTACAGCGCTGCCAAAGCCTTCCCGATGGCTGGGCAGGATATAAACATCCATTGCCGATAAATGCTGTTCTACCACTTCGGAATAACCGCAGAAAAGCATCCGCTGTTCATTTTGCGCCCAATCCAGCAGTGCCGGATCCAAAGTGTCGGTCCTTTCCAGATCGCCCACCAGCATCACCCAGGATTCAGGCTTTTCCTCCAGGATCCGCTTGCTGGCAGCAAACAGTTCGTTCACGCCTTTGTCGCCGGTAATTCGGCCTATAAAGCCGTATACAAAATCATCTTTGCCAATTCCGTATTGCTGGCGGATGGCTTTTCGCCACTGGGCCTTGTGAGAAATATCAAACTTCTGAAGATCTACGCCGCTGGCGCTGCCGCTCCAAATCACAGAGCCCTTCTCTTTCGGATACAAGCCTTCCTCGTGGCTGAATCTCAAGTTGCCAAAGCTATCTGGCTCGATCCAGGTGGAGCGTCTGCAGATCACCTTTTCCAGCGCCTTGAAAATTCTGCGCTTGATGCCGGTAAAGCCCACATAGGCAATGCCCCACTGGCAGTACAGCCGCACCGGAACCTTGGCGATCTTCGCCGCCATAGATGCGTAGAAAGAGGCATTGGGCGTAGAATACTGCACCATATCGAATTTTTCACTGCGGAAAATTTTGACCATTTGACGCATTGCTTTAATGCCGCTGAGGCTCACGCCCCGCTGCATAGTGACCGGGATATACCGCACGCCCTCCGGAAGCTGCTCCTGCAGATTGGGGTCTTCGTGGCAGATCACCGTGATCTCCCAGTCCGTGTGCTCCTTAAAATAACGGATCACCGGAAGCACAAAGGCGCGGATGGTCAATGATACAGTTGTAACAAAACAAATCTTCTTCATTCTATCTTCCTCGCAGGTACGAATACTGTAATTACGGGGTCCAAACGGTCAATTTGACCTTAATTTTCAATAAACTTCCATTTTTTGCAAAATGCCCATAGTATGACACCTTATTATAGCATTTTTTTGGATAGATTGCAACAGATTTTTAATATTTCAACGCAAAATGCTCTGCTATTTCTACAGAATCCTGTGCGTTAATTGTTGAAACAGATTCTTGAAATATGTGCGGTCATTTGACAGAGAATATGTGCATCTATGCTATGTCTCCAGATTGACACACGGTTTAAATTATGATACATTTTTGTTGAAAGATTACAGACATCATTGCCGCAGTAATTTGGAGTATTTATGAAAAATTTATTTCTTTATTTAAACTCTCTATTCCCATCTTTGGATCACAATGCGCATCTTGTTTTAAAGCTTGTACCGTACTTAGATTGCAACAGCTATGCCATCGCTTTTGACGACTCCTGTGATGGACAGGCACTTCCTCGCACAATTATGAATACTCCCGCATTCTTTATTAAAGAGCGTAATTTCATCAGCAAACTGCTGCGACGCAGCCTGCGCTTTATCCTAGGAAAAGAGCGCGGTGCCAACTATCTGACCTTTTTTCAATTCTACTTGCAAACTTTACTCCTGCGGATCAAGCGCAAGCCTCACGCGGTGCTTTCCACCTTCCATCGGTATCGTCCGCCAATGATGGGAGCTGCCGCGGGAAAATCAACCGTAAAGGCCCTTTATTTAATGGATCCTACAGAAGCAATGTGGATGCCCGGTAAGACATCCGCAGACGAAGCCGGCTGGTTCTTGTCGGTGTTGAAAAGGCACGACGTTATATTCACAACAAAATTTATTCACGAGGCAATGCTTTCCCGCGGCTACGGGGATTACACCAAAAAAATTGTCGATGTTTCATTTCCCATGATCACAGATTTCCCATATCGCCCCAATGTGCAGCAAGATGATAAAATCACGCTGCTTTTCGCCGGAACTATATATTCCGATATTCGTTCTCCGGAATATTTTCTCAAACTAGTGTCAAAACTCGACGAGCGTTTTCGTGTTCTGTTCATCGGATATAATACCAAGAGTACAAAAAGTATGGTTTTCCCGGAAACAAAAGCCGAAATAATTACAAAACCTCCCGTCCCTTATGACGAAATACTGCAGGAAATGGCAAACGCAGATATCCTGATAAACATCGGCAATTCAATACCCGTACATCTTCCTTCCAAAACATTGGAATATATTAACACCGGTAAGCCCTTTGTTAATTTCTATAAATTTGATGAATGCCCTACTCTCTCTTTTGCTGAAAAATATCCCCTCTGCCTAAACATAAGTGAGGAAAACGATGATATTGATTTGGCCACAGAACAGTTTATCGCATTCTGTATCCGTTCAAAGGGCAAACAGCTTGATCGCAGTTTTCTAAAAGATGTATTCTGCGAATCAACCCCACAAACCATTGCCGCCACCATTTCAAACGAGCTTTTTGCCGATCGACACTAACACATCGTTTCTTTCGTATTGCTTTTTGCCAATGCCATACGCAAAGCAAAACAGTCCCGGATCTTGATATAAGATCCGGGACTGTTTTAGGTTAATCGGTATGGAAAACCACCGTTATAGACTGATCAATTATGTCTTTTGAAAGGTTTCTTTACCATCTTAGATATATAATTCAAAACCACGCTACTGGCAACAGTTGCCGCTAATGCTGCCACAATGCCGACCACTATATTGGGTGATGCCCAAATCAGTGAAGTGTTATAGCCGATGAACATACAATGCGTCAAATAAATTTCGTAGGAGTATTTGTCAGACAGCTTTAATACGACACCTTGCTTCTGAATTCGTGCAAATCCTCTATACAGCCAATAGAACAGTGTAAAGCCAACCATTGTCTGCACATAGACAAACATCAGCTCTGCCACTGCTTCTGGAATGCCAATGTTGGGAGTGTACCGAATCCAAGCTACAGCTGCAATTGCAACAATTGACAATGCAGAAAATACATACATCGTCGGCTTGATCTTGTTGTCTGTAATGCTGTATCTTTTGAACACAAAATACGGCAGATAAAACCGCAGTAATATTCCTATGCTGAGCAGCGTAATTCCTGTTAATCTTTCGACTGCCATCGTGATTCCCTGCAGCACCACTACACAGCCAGCCATAATTGCCCAAAACGCAAATCCCGAGCCCTTCTTGCAGTTGATTTTTTGCACCAGCGGAACGGTCAGGTAGAAGAACAGCAGATATGTAATAAACCAAAGCTGCACGAACATAAACGGATTCTTGGCATATACTTCCAAACCGATGCAGGACAACACCGATCCCCAAATTATCTCTGCGTTCAGCTTTCCCATGGCCCCAAACACGCCCAAAACAGTCGCGCCTACCAGTATGCTGGGGATAACAATTTCCAAGAACCTATGCAAATACCATCTGAATATATTCGTGATTTCTCTTTGCGAATACAGAAAAGCGGATATGCAGAAAAACATAACCAATCCCAGGTTCAACCAGTCTGTAATGATGCGAATTGGCGTGTAAATTCTTTCGATCTGCTGCGTAATATGTAAAATTACCACAGCCGCAGTGCATATCAATCTGATTGCGGATATTCTCACATCTCGCTTCATACACATTCCCCCCGGCAGTCTCAGTATAATAAGCTTATCACGTTTTGTGCTCATTTGCAACAATCTGTTCAACTCCAACGTAATACATCCGCAAAAATAAGCGTTGCGTAATGGATTTGTCCAAAACGCAACGCTTGATTTTCTGTTGCAGTGCTGCTACTGCCGAGGCAACGGTGCACCTATGCTTTTTCAGCATTTTCAACGCTTAATAATAACGGTAAGAAGCAGAGCTGCCGCTTGCAAGGCTGATGCCCAGCACCACAGCGATCAGTACATAAACCAGCACGATAGCTGCCACGATGAGCAGGGCGCACCAGTAGGAGCGGGCAAAGTTTCTGCGGTTGATGTTCGCGCCGCTGCAGCTGAACACGATGAGGAAAACAAAACCGACAATAGGAACGCTGAACAGCAACTGCAGACCAAAGTATGCCCAGGGGCTCAGCGGACGGTTTTCCGGCGGGATCTCATACTTAACAGTCGGCGCTGCCTGAACAATATTCTGAACGGGCGCAGGGGCAACAAAGCTGGGTGCAGAAGATGTACCGCAGTTGGGGCATACCACCGCATTTTCGTCCATCTCAGTTCCGCAATTTTTACAAAACATATTTTTTACCTCTCTTTCATATTGGGATCGGCTGTTTTTATTATACCAACCCCTGGTAGATTTTGCAACATTAAATATTCCTTTTGCTACTGTTTTCCTTAGAAAAACACTTGCGAACAGCCAAAATCTATGGTACAATGTTAGCAACCAAACATATAAGGAGGATTCTCTTATGTCTTTTTGTTCTAACTGCGGCAAATCCCTGACCGAAACCGATAAGTTCTGCAAGTACTGCGGCACTGCAGCTCCCGCAACGGCCGAGCCCGTAACTCCCGTGGCTCCTGCTCCGCAGCCGACTCCCGTAACCCCCGTGACTCCCGTAGCGCAGCCCGCCCCTACCGCTGTGCAGACTGCTCCCGTTTACACTGTACCCAGCTGCTCCAAGAAGGCTAAGGCTCTGGGCTTTGTTGGTATGGGTCTGGGTATCGGCGGTCTGGTTTTTGCAGTTCTGGGCATTCTGTACACCTTCATCGGCTTGGCAGTGGACGAGATTCTTGGCTTTACCTATGCCTTTGTTTTTGGCATTTTCTCTATGCCCCTGAGCATTGTTGGCAAGATCCTGAGCGGCAACAGCCAGGATGCGGGCAATTGCTCCGCACCTCCCTCCGTCGGCTCCAAGCTGGGCCTCGCAGGCATCATCGTTACCGCTGTAATGCTGTTCATCGGCTTTATCTGCCTGGTTTCTATCGCTTAATACGTACTGTTCCAAATTCGTTTCCGCCGGTCTGCTGCCGGCGGAAACTGTTTATGATGTGAGGAAGCAATATGGACAGAGAGATCAAAAACATCATGCGCTGCAACCAGCAGCTGCTGGAAAGCTCGCCAAAAGATCTGAAATCGCTTTTCAATATCATATTCCGTTCGCCCGATTGCGTCTTGTGCGAAACCAACGACGGCTTTCGCATTCATACGCAAACCTACGGTCAGATCCATAGCCGGATCTGTACCGCAGCAAATGCTCTGTATGCCAAGCTCGGCGCCACCCACAGCTACATCGCTCTGGAGATGGAAAACTCTCCGGACTGGATCGTAGCTTTTTGGGCTATTTTGATGAGCGGCAACAAGCCCTACCTGGTCAACACCCGCTATCCCGCGCACCTGAGCAACAGCATTCTCGGCACCCTGCAGGTGGAATACATTCTCTGCACCAAAGATACGCAGCTTTCCGGTCAGGCTATCCCTCTGTCCCAGCTGGCAGGAGATTTTCCCTGCGTCCCGGAGGATGTTTTTGAAAACGAACTGGCTTTCTCCTCCTCTGCTACCTCTATGAAAGAGGTCATTTGCTTCTATACCGGTTTGCAAATTTCCGAGCAGGTCCTGAATTTCCCGCAAATCGTCAAAGAAAATCCCCAAATCGTCGCCCATTACAAGGGCAAGCTGAAGCAGCTGGCATTTCTGCCTTTTTACCACGTATTCGGTCTGTTTGCCGTATTTTTCTGGTTTACATCCCTTGGACGAACATTGGTTTTCCTGCCCGATTACAGTGCAGATTCCATTTTGAAAACCTGCCGACGTCATAAAGTTACCCATATCTTTGCAGTGCCCGCCCTTTGGCACACGGTTGAAAAGCAGCTTTCCTCCGAAGTCGCCAAGCTGGGCGACAAAAAACAGGCACAGCTGCAAAAATCCCTTGCATTTTTTACAACGCTTCAAAATCTTTTCCCCCGCTTGGGCGCTAAGTTGGCAAAGCGTTCCTTGCGGCAGATCACCGACAAGCTGTTCGGTCAGTCCGTTCTGTTTTGCATCAACGGTGGCAGCTATCTGCGGGACTCTGCGATGGCGCTGCTCAACGGCATCGGCTATAACCTGCACAACGGCTACGGTATGAGTGAAATCGGCATAACCTCGGTGGAGCTGCGGCATCGTCCCAAGCACCGGAATCTGAATTCCATCGGTCACCCCTTCTCTGCGGTAGAATACCGCTTGGATGAAAACGGCATTTTGCAGGTCAGAGGCGGAACCGTATGCACGAAAAAGCTGGTAAACGGCAGCAGCGTACAGCTGGACGACTGGTTCCACACCGGCGACCAGATGAAGTGCGTGGACGGTCATTACTACATTCTCGGTCGGCAAAGCGATGTCGTGATCGGTGAAAGCGGCGAGAACATCAATCCGGATATGATCGAAAAAGCATTTATTGTCCACGATGTTACGCAGCTATGTGTTCTGGGTCTGCCCGGTGAAAACGGTCAGGAGCTCTCGCTGGTGGCTCAAATCAGCCCCTACACCACCGGGAACCGCATTGAGCAGATCAAAAAGCGCATCTACCAAATCAACGAAACCTTCCCGCTTGCCATTGGCATCAAGCACTTCTATTTCACATACGACGAACTGGCATCTGCATCCGCCATCAAGGTCAGCAGAACGCAGTTGCTTCAAAAAATCGAGAATGCCCAGGTAAATCTGACTGCATTCCATCAATTCAAGCCCCGGGAAGCCCAGCAGGGCGAACAGTCCGCGCTGTTCCTGGCAGTTCGGAAGATTATCGCGCAGGTTTTGGTTGTCGACGAAGCGGATATTCTCGACGACACCCACATTTTCCACGATCTGGGCGCGACCAGCATCCAGTATTTTTCCATCCTTTCCGCATTGGCAGAGCAATTTTCCGTCTCCGCCTTTGACAGCAGCGATACCTATTGCTATACCCCCAGGGAAATCTGTGAATATTTAGAGAGAAAATTGTGATATGAACGAAAACATTTGGCTTGTCCGATTCTGCCTCGGCTTTGTAAAGCTTACCGGTCTTTTCCCGGCATGGCTGTATCTGAAGCCCCGGATCCGTCTTGCTTCCGGTGCAAAACGCCGGTTGCCCAAATCCTGCATTTTGGTCAGTAACCATATCAGCCTGATGGATTTTGTGGTGTACCTGCTGGTATTTCCCTCCCGCACCATTCGGTTTTTGATCGCAGAGGTGCTGTATAACCGCGGCAAGCTCTTTGCGCGGTTTCTGAACCTGATCGGCGGCATTCGGGTGGATCGGGACGCCAAAAACTTCGACTTCGTTTCCCATTCCCTGACCGTGCTGGACAACGGTGGCGCCATCGGCGTATTCCCCCAGGGTCGCCTGCCTGTCAAAGGACAGCATTTCCCCTTTACTGCCAGCACCGCATTTATCGCCCTGCGCACCGATGCGCCCATCATTCCGGTATACACCGACGGCAATTACGGTCTTACCAAGCGTGCCGGCGTTGTTATCGGCGCCCCCCTCTATCTGCATGAGCATTGCTTGGACAACGTCAGCGAACAGGAACAGCTGACCCATCTGACAAAACTGCTGGAAGAGAAAGTTTACGCACTGAAAGAGGAACTGAACTGACTATGGGCAAGACAAAGAAATTATGCTTCCGCCACAATATGCCGGCTATGGATGCCGCGCGGCTTGTTTGTATGCCTTTGCTGCTGCTGTGGCGTATGAAGCGGCTGAATCCCGACGGCACAAAATATACCGGCCGCATCCGCGGCGGTGCGATCGTTGCCGCCAATCACACCTCTTTTGCAGATCCCTTTCTTGTAGGTGTTGCCGTTTGGTACCGCCGGCTGTTTTTCCTTGCAGCCGAAGCAGTTATGGGAGGGAAACTGCGCACCTGGCTTCTTAAGGGCGTAGGCGCCATTAAGATCGACCGCAACTGCGCCGATATCGAAGCAATACGCAAATGCGTCAGCGTGCTGAAAAGCGGCTACCTGCTTTCCGTTTTTCCCCAAGGTGGCATCACCGGCGAGGATACGGTCTCGTCCATCAAATCCGGCGCGATTCTGATGGCGCTGCAGGCGGGTGTTCCCATCGTACCGATGCACATCTGCCCTCCCAAGCACTGGTACAGCCGCCGGGTGGTCATTATCGGCAATACCGTCGATCCCAAAAATCATGTGGCAAACAAATTCCCCTCCACCAAGGACATCGAGAAGATCTCTCAGATCCTGATGGAGGAAATGAATCACTGTATGATATCTCAGTAAGGAGCAAGCATTATGCAAACACTGGAACGGTTGATCAAAGTCTTCAATGTTGTATTCGAAGACAGCATTGATATCAGCGCATTCAAGCCGGAAGCCTCTCTTCGTGAGGACCTTGGTATGAACTCCATCGGTCTTCTATATATGGCAATGGCCGTTGAAGAGGAATTCGGCATTAAGTTCAATAACGACGATTTCGCTTCCATCTGCACTGTAGCAGATGTGGTTGCGTGCATCGAAAAGAAATGTCAGAGATAAGCTGGTCTGAAAAGACCCCTGTTTTCGGGGACATCGTCCGCACAAAGGTACAGTTTTATCATCACTACGGTATTTTTGTGTCTGAAAACGAGGTGATCCAGTTTGGTCTGCCGGACGATCCCTTTCGCCCCGCCTGCCAGATCCGTGTGATCAGCACAGACGTTATGACATTTCTGCAAGGCGGCGATCTGGAGGTCTTGACGCCCGATCGCAGCACCCGCAGTCAAATGCGCAGTCCGGAGCAGATCGTATCCATCGCCCGCGGACGCCTTGGCGAAGACGGATATGATATTTTGCACAACAACTGCGAACACTTTGTAAATGACTGTGCCTTTGGAAAACCCCACTCCTCCTTTGTGCAGGACGTGCGGGAAAAACTGCGAAAAAAACTGGGAAAATAGACGTTTTCGTCTTATTCTCCCAGTATCTGTATGAAATAATCATCTACAACGCATAATTGCCGTTGTAGCGGCAGGATGTTGACTGCTTTCAAGTCGGTGATTCCGGTGCCGCATTTTTTGTAGTACGCCTCTTTGGCTGTCCAAATTTCAAAAAACCGCCGCAGGATGCTTTCATCGCAGCACAGCTGCTGCCAGGTTTCCTCCGCCCCTGCCGCCAGATATTCCATCTCCTCCGGCACGCATACGTGCTTGCAAATGTTCAGTTTAATGGGTCGAATGCGCTCAATATCGATCCCCACCGGGGCATCGCTGATGGCGCACGCTACCATTTGGTCGCAGTGGGATATGCTCACGTGCATTTCGCAGCCGGTGAGGTATGGCTGACCTTTGCTTGTGCAATGCAGCTTCGCAGAATCGGTATTCGCCTGCTTTTGCAGCAGTTCATAGACCAGACATTCCGCCGCCAAAGACCGTTTTCGGTCCTCTTCCCGGCGCAGGCGGTCGATACGCTCTTTTCTGGATGGCGACAACTGCCGGTAAATGCATTGCAGCTGCGCCTCGGTATATTCTGTTATTTTACGGCAAGCCCAATGCATTCTCTCACCCCAGTGCTAATTTTTGTTGAAATCTGTTGACCGGTACCCTATAATGGTAATCATCTGAAACAAGGAGGCAATTGGATATGTGGATTGTATATTCCCTACTTGCGCTCCTGGCGATCATCATTACCGTCATATTGGTATTGCCGGTAAAGGTGATCATAAAGAATGATAAGGATGACATTCTCATCCTGCGTTACCGGCTGCTTTTTAAAACCTACGGCGAAGATCCGGACCCCAACGACCCCATTCTCAAGGCTCTGAAAAAAGCCGGCGGTATCGATCGGTTGGAAAAAGCCGCTGTGCAGCAAAACATCCAAACGGACGGTCTGCAGGAAACGATTACGGAAAGCTATTCCCTTTTGATCGACCTTTTGAAAGAACTGCTTTTCCTTCTAAAAAATTGTACGGTAACAAAGCTGGATATTCACATTCTCAGCGCCGGCGATGATCCTGCCCAGGCAGCCATCAACTACGGCATTTACCAGGCCGCGACCCACACGCTTCTGTCTGTGCTGGGTCAGTTCCTGAAAATCCGTAAGCGGGCCCGTAAAATCGACATTCGCTGCGATTTTAATGAGCCGGCTCCGGTCTTCCGCTATCACGTCGTCCTGGCAGTGCCCTTCGCCCGAGTGTTAGCCGCCTTCTGGCGTGCCACTATGGCAGAAGTCAAGCGCACCGCCGAGGAAACGAAAAATCAGCAAAAATGATCCAGCACCTGCTGCACGTGGGCAGCAACGGTCTGCTCTTTATCGCATAATATGGCGTGAGTGGCGCCCGGCTGCACGATCCGGCGGCACATTTCGCATTTCTCTGCAAATTTCTGCTGCACCTGATTGCATACGGTTTTGTCGTTTTCTGCGCTGATCATCAAAATCGGCGTGCGGATCTTTTTCAAAAATCTTCTGCTGGTCAGCCTGCCGCGCAAGCTCACAGACTGCTGTACCCAGCGAATGGTTTGCGGTGTGGTGCAATAGCAGGGGTTCTGGTGCCGCCGTTCCATATTGAGTTGGAAACGGGCACGGCTTCTGTCGTGGGCGCGCTCAAACGGATAATTGGGATCATATTCACCGGCTGTCCAGCTTTTCTTTTTCCCTCTGCCTGCCAGTATGTGCAATGTCATTGCCCCATAGGCAATGGGTATCGGTATGCCGTTGGTCAACGGCTGGATCATAGGCGCGGACAGCACCGCCTTTTGGAACGTGTCCGTATGCTCTGCCAGATACTGAGCTGCCACCGCACCGCCCATAGAATGGGCATACAAATACAGCGGTCCATCGGTAACCGGTCGCACAACATCGCAAATAAACTTGTGCAGATCCTTCCGGTAATCGGAAAAACGATCCACGTGGATTAGATCAAGTCGCTCCGTAAGTCTGCAGGATCTGCCGTGGCAACGCTGGTCGTAGAGGAATACATCGTAGCCCTGATTCAGCAAATACCAGGCAAACTCGTGATATTTTTCCGTAAATTCGCTAAGTCCGTGCAGAATGACCACCGCGCCGCGGCTGTCTTCTGCCTGAAAATATTCGTAATAGAGCGATGCTCCGTCAAACCCTTCAAAATTGCCCGTCTTCCGGCACTGCAGCAACTGCTGCGTGATGGCAGTCATCTGCTCCCGAAAAGTTTCCTCGGGCAGAACAGAAAACTGATAACTAGGTTTGATTTTCACAAAATCACCTCTGCTTATAATTTCCAGAAAAGTTGGTGATAATCTTGATATCTGCAAAGAAATCTCGCTTCAAAAGGATATCGGTTATCATTATTGCCATTATTTTCTCTTTTTGTGCCGTTTCTCTGGTGGCAACAAAATTTGTTTACGACAGCATTTTTGCCCGCTACGATCAGCCCGCGGACATTCCCCAAGCGCTTAACGCCACTGTGGAGCAGCGGCAAACCTGCCAATTCTCCTCCGGGGAGAATCTGCTGGCGGGCTATTATTACCGCGCAGCTCAGCCCAACCAAACCAACGCCCTGGTGGTGCTGGTTCCCGGCTTCCACGCCGGCGGGGACGACTATTTGTGGCAGATCCACGAACTGCTGGAATACGGCTGGAACGTTTTCACCTTTGATACCACCGGCACGCTTCAATCCCAGGGCGACAGCCAAATCGGCTTTTCCCAATCCCTGCTGGATCTGGAGGCTGCCTTGGAATATATTCGGAATAACCAAAAATTCGGTCATTCCCAGCTCGTCCTGATGGGACACAGCCGGGGCGCGTATGCCGCCTGCTGCGCTTTGTCCCGGGAGCAGGATATTGCCGCCGTTGTTTCTGTCAGCGGTGTCAACAGTGCTATGGAGGCCATTATGCAAATGAGCGTCCAGGCGGTCGGTCCTGTCAGCTACGGTAACTACGGCTTTCTTTGGCTCTATCAGGTCTCCCTGTTCGGCGCCGACACCCTGAATCAGGACGCAGCCCAAGCCATTTCCGACAGCGACGTGCCTGTGCTTATGATCCACGGCACCCGCGATACGCAAATCCCAATGGACGACAGCTCCATTATTTCCTACAAAGAGCAAATTACCTCCACCGAGGTAGAATATCTTCTGTGCGATGCCGGGCATACAGATCTGCTGTACGATGCCGACGGCACAGCCAGTGACACACTCATCGCCTACGTTCACGATTTCCTGCTTCGCAGCTTAAATAAATAACAACGAGAGATAAAGAGGTTGTAATGAATGCTATTTTGATACCGGCGTATGAACCGGATGCACAGCTGATCGCATTGGCGAAGCAGCTGAAAGAGACAGGCTTCCTTGTGGTCATCGTCGACGACGGCAGCGGTCCTTCCTATCAGGATATTTTCGATGCGGCACGAGAATATTCCCATATCCTTACCCACGGCAGAAACCGCGGCAAGGGCGCAGCTCTGAAAACCGGTATGCGCTATATCCGGGACCATCTGCCCCAGGTGGAAAATTTCATCACCTGCGACGCCGACGGACAGCACCGTGTAGAGGATGTCCTGCGCGTTGAAAATCAATTAAATGCCGGTCATAAGTTCGTGCTGACGATGCGGCAGCTGCATAAGGATATTCCTTTGCGCTCCCAGGTGGGCAATTCCATGTCCCGGGTCGTTTATGCGCTGCTGACTAAGCGGTACCTGTCGGACAATCAGTCCGGTCTTCGCGGCTTCCACCGCTCTCATATCAACTGGATGATAAAGGTGGAAAAGGACAACTACGACTATGAAATGAACGTCCTCTACTATGCCGCCAAGAAGAGCATCCGCATTTGCACCCTCTCCATTGAAGCTATCTACATCAACAACAATCAGTCTTCGCATTTTCATCCGGTCAAGGATACCCTGCGGATCTACAAAAGCCTTTTCAAGCTGGCCAGCGGCTTATTTGTTGGATTTTTTGTGGCTGAGCTGTGCATCATTCTCACTTCGATTTTCCTTGGCTATGACCACCTGCTCATTTCCATTCCCAGTGTCGCACTGATTTCCTATCTTGTCAACATCGGTTTCAGTAAGTATTTTATGTTCCGCAATACCCACTGCCACGATTACCTGACCCTTTTGATCCACCAGATCATATCTTACATACTCTACACGCTGGGCTGCATCGTATTTTATTACGCCTGTCCCCAGATCCCGCTGTGGCTCAGCTTCAATATCGTATTTATGATATGCCTTCCCCTGCGGTATTGGCTGCATAAATTCACCTTTATCGCCCTGCGGACCCACGAATAAGCTGCCGCTGGGAAAATTCCATAAAATGCAAATCGTCAAAACAATGTTTTGACGATTTGTTTTTTATTTGCTTAATTCCTCTGCCACAGCTTGGGTAAAGCCTGCTTTTTCCAGACGGAAGGCTTGCTCAATGGAAGCAACCACCGTATCCGCATTGGCTTGTCCGTGCATTTTCAGCACAGTTTTCTTCGGTCCCAAGAATGTGGCGGCGCCGCGGGAATTGAAATCAAAGGTCTCCAGCAGAGCTTGGCGGCATTTCTCCATTTCCGGCGTGCCGTTACCGATCCGCCGTACAATTTCTGCCGCAGCTTTGCCCACGGACTCTGCGCATTTCAGCAGGAGATTTCCGCTGAAACCGTCGGTAACGATGACGTCGGCGTAATCGCTGACCAGATCGCAGCCTTCCACATTGCCCACAAAGTTCAGATCCAACTGACTGATGCGCTCATGCGCCTGCTGGATCAGGGCTGTTCCCTTTTGCCGTTCCTTGCCCACGCTCATCAAGCCGATCCGCGGACGCGCAATGCCGCAATAGCATTTTGTAAAGGCGTGACCCATTTTTGCAAACCGGACAAGATCATCCGGCGTACACTCAATATTTGCGCCGCAATCCACAAGACACAGCAAATTCTCCCCGTTGCAGGGCAAAGCGCTCAGCAGCGCGGGGAATTTCAGTCCCGGCAGCAGACCCAGCCGGCAGATCGAGCCCACCAGCAGCGCGCCGGTATTGCCTGCCGAGAGCATAACGCGGCAATCTGCATCATTTTTCAGGCAGCTGTAGGCCTTGACCATAGTCGTATCCTCAGCGCCGCCAAAAATGCAGGTGGGCGGGTCTTCGTTGCGGATATACTCGCAGGCATCCACGATCTCATATCGGGACGGATCGATACCGCGCTGCGTCATGATCTTCTGCAGCGCCTGCTCCGGTCCAATCAGAACCGGAAAGATATCCAAACCCTTTTCCAGCGCCATTGCCGCGCCGGTTACAATAGGTTCATAGCCGGCATCTGCACCCAGGGTGTCAATAACGATCTTTGTCATAGTGCTTACTCCAAAGAAATAATGAAGTCATAAACGCCCTGCTTGCCGTCTACAAAGCCGGTATCCACCAGAGGATATTCCGTCTGCATAAACGCCTGCAGCTGCTGCGCCTCATCTTCGGACACACTTTCTCCATAGAAGACGATGACAACATCCTTCGGTTCCGCAGTCATCAGCTTGGTGATCAGCGCCTTGGCCGTTTCCAGATTGCTGCTGCCGGTGGAGAGTACGTGATGCCCGTCCAGACCGATATAGTCGCCCTTTTTGATATTGATGCCGTCCAGATGCGCATCACGGACAGCGGTGGTTACGTATCCGGTGGTAACCTGACCCAGGTTCATAGACATATCTTCCACCAGTTCTTCCACCGTATCGCTCCACAGATTCATCATAGAAAGTGCAGAATAGCCCTCAGCAATGGACTTCGTGGGGATCACCCGCACATCGGAATCGGTATAGGCGTCTGCAGCCTGATTGGCTGTCAGAACGATATTGGAGTTGTTGGGCAGCACCACAATATGCTCCGCATTGACGCTTTTGAACGCGTCCAAAAATGCGTTTACGGAAGGATTGTTGGTCTGACCGCCGTCAATGATGTATGTGGCGCCGATTTCACGGAAATAGTCCTGAATGCCCGCGCCGGATGCCACGGCAACAACTGCGTATTTTTCTTTCTTGCGCTCGACCTGATTCTGGCTGTGCTGGACAGACATATTTTCGATCTTGACGCTGACGAACTCGCCAAACTGTCTTCCATAGCCCAGAACTTCTTCCGGAGCGAAGGTATGGATATGGATCTTGACAATGCCGTCGTTATGGACGGAAACGATCGAATCGCCCATTGCCTCCAAAGGCTTGGTAAAGCTCTGCAGATCAAATGCAGCCAAGTCGGTTTTGTAGTTCATCAGCTGCAGCACAAACTCCGTGCAGTAGCCGTATTCCAGCCGGGTATCCGGACCGAAATCGCTGTCGCAGGCAGCAGGTGCCGACCAATCCGCAACATCTGTGCTGTCTGTAATTTCTTCGCCGTGCAGGCAGGCGCAAATACCCTCGACAAAGCACACCAGTCCTGCACCGCCGCTGTCAACCACATTGGCCTCTTTCAGCACCGGCAGCAATTCCGGTGTTCTTTTCAGCGTAGCGGTCATCACATCCCGCAGGGCATCAAAGCCCTCTTCAAAAGAGCTGAAGGAGGTTGCATTGTCTGCCAGATATTCCGAAGCTTCCCGGATAACTGTCAGAATTGTGCCTTCTGTGGGGGTGATAATGGAATGATATGCGTCCTCAGTAGCGCAGGCAAAGGCTTGCGCCATATCCGCAAAGGTTACAGTCTCTTTTTCAGAAAAGCCGCGGTAAAGGCCGTGAACAAACTGGGAGAAAATCACGCCCGAATTGCCTCTTGCAGACAGCAGAATGCCTTTGGACAGGCCTTTCATATACTGCCCGACGTTGGTCTGCTCCGGGTCGGCAGCCTTAAGACCGCCACCGAAGGTCATCGCCATATTGGCACCCGTATCGCCATCCGGTACAGGGAACACATTCAGGTTGTTGATCGTCTCCATATTTCTCGTCAAGTTGCTGTATCCGCTGAGAAACAGCTTGTGAAGACCGATACCGTCCAACGAATTTGACATATTACTCATTTCCTTCGATCAGTACTTCTTTTCCGTAGCTAAACGCGACGACTGTGCCGGGACCAACGGAAGCGCCAACAATGGGTCCGATGGCGCTGATATAAACCTGCTTAAACGGAGCCAGCTTCAGGATCTCAGCCTTCAGCAGTTCCGCCTCTTCCAGGCAATCCGCATGGGTGATCAGCAGCTCGTTGTAGGTGCCGTCGGCGGCATCTACGATATGCTCAGCAATTGCTGTGCGGGCATTGGCAGCGCCCTTTGCCTTCTTGTGCGCATAGTTCTGACCCTTCCGGTCGGAAATGATCAGGGGCTTAACGCCGAACAGATTGCCGAAAAATGCCTTGGAGGCCTTAACGCGACCTGCACGTCGCAGATATTCCAGAGAAGCAACCGTGCCGCACTGATTGACGCACAGCTTGATGCTTTCAATGTACTCCGCAGTTTCCGCAGCGCTCAAACCGGCGGAACGCTTCCGGGATGCTTCCATCACCAGATAGCCCTGACCCAGAGAGCTGATCAGAGAGTCGATGCAGTAAATACCGGCATCGGGATATTCCGCTGCCATCTCCTGTGCCACCAGACGGGCTGCATTGATCGAAGCGGACAGAGCAGAGGAGCAGGAAATATACACAATATCCTTACCTGCATCCAACGCACTCTTAAATGCATTGTAGTAAGCGTCCTTGGGAACCTGGGTGGTGAAAACCCGCTTGCCGTTGCGCATCAGATCGTAAAAGTCCTTAACTGTGTGAGACTCCCAGTCCAGAGAAGCCTTATACTCCGTGCCGTCCACAACATAATTCATTGGGACATATTCTACACCATACTCCTGACGCATCTGCAGCGGCAGATCACAAGTAGAATCGGAATAAATAACAAATTCTCTCATACTAAAATCTCCTTATTTTTTCTGAGCACTGATAATGCTGTCCATCAGTGCCTGTTCATATTTCATATCCTCGCTGATTTCCTTGCCCCAGTAAAATGCTGCGCACAAACCGGGACCGATGGAAGCACCGCAGGACATACCAACGTGGTTAATAATAATTTCCTTGGGAGAAAACTCCTCCTGAATACGCTGAGCAAGCACCTCTGCCGACTTTTCCCGATCGGAATGGGCTACAAAAATGATCTGCTCGCCGGGATTTTCGATGGTGCCCTTCATATATTCAATTACGGCGTCAAAGGCATTCTTCTTGCCCTTAAACTTTCCCAGCACCTGAGACAGTCCCTTGCGGTTAAAGTCCGCCATAGGGTTAACGCCGATCAGGGTGCCGAAGAACGCCTTGAAATTGGAGATACGGCCGGTCTTCACCAGGAAGAACAAGTCGTCCATCGGACCGATCTGGTGCACGCGGTGCTTATTCGCCTCCACATACGCCGCCGTCTCTTCCAGAGAACAGCCTTCCTGCTGCAGCTGCGCAGCCTTTACCACCAGAAGCGTCAGAGCCGTGGAATACCGCAGCGAATCCACAATAACGATCTTGCGCTGGGGATACTTTTCCAGCAGCTCCTGGGCAACACCGTGGCAAACCTGATTGGTGCCGGACAAGGCAGAGGAAAGTGTGATCGCCAGGATATCCTTGCCTTCTTTCAGGAAGTGCTCATAGACGGAGAATACCTCGCCTCTTTGTGCGCTGGCCGTCTTATACGGAGCTCTCCGACCGGACATAGATTTATAGTATGTTGTGGGATCGAGCAGTTCCCAGTCCAGATCTGCCAGATACTCTTTGCCATCCTGCAAATAAATCGTTCCGTGAATATATCCGGGCACGCCAAAGCGTTCCCGCAGTTCTTTGGTCATATCAGATGATGCATCGGGGATAATCACAAAATCAGACATTGAACTCAGCCCTTTCTTGTTTGTGTTCACAATGTGTTCATAAGCATCTGTGTAATAATACCACACTCTCCCTTTCTTTTCAACATCTTTTTCATTTTTTCGACGTTTTGCGACAAAAAACAGATGCATTTTTCCAAAAGCTGTGATATAATGTTTTATCGATATATTAATGTTTTTGGGAGGCACTTATGGAGTACCTGATTCCCCTGGCTATCGCGCTGGCTGTTTTGCTGTCAGGTGGCCTGATTTTTATGCTGATTTACACATATCCCATCTCGAAACGGGTCTACGAAGACCAGCTGGTACGCACATCCCCGGAAAAGTGGGGCTACGCCTGCACCTTCCCTGACGATGCTGAGCAAGTGCAAATGTGGCACGACGGCATTGCGTGGATGGAACAAAACCGGGATCGCATTACCGAGCTGCAAATCGAAAACGAAGGTCTGCAGCTGTTTGGTCAGTATTTTGACTTTGGCGCGGATCGCTGCGTGATCATTCTGCCCGGTCGCTGCGAAAGCCTGATTTACTCCTACTATTTTGCGCCCCCTTATGAAAAGGCCGGCTTCAACGTTCTCGTGATCGATACGCGCTGCCACGGCAGAAGCGACGGCAAATACAACACCATCGGTCTGCAGGAAAGCAAGGATGTCCTGGCCTGGGCAAAGCTCGCCCACGAACAGTTCGGCAATCAGGAGATCTACTTCCACGGCATCTGCATCGGCACCTCCTCGGGTCTGTTTGCCCTGACCTCCAAAAATAGCCCCAGCTATCTGCGGGGTCTGGTCACGGAAGGCTGCTACGTTTCCTTCCCTGAAACCTTCAAGCGCCATATGATGGCGCTGAAGCGCCCGCTGTTCCCGGTGCTGCAGCTGGTTATGATGCATATCTATCGCCACACCGGCACCAATGTCTACCGCTACAAGCCCATTTCCGCTATTCGCCGGCTGAAGCCCGACTGCCGTGTTCTATTCTTATACGGCGAGCAGGACATCTTTTCCATTCCGGCGAAAAGCCGCAAATTATTCGCCGCCTGCTCCTCTCAGGACAAGAAGCTGATTTGGTTCAGCCGCGGCGGCCATTCCCATCTGCGTATCAACAACACCGAAGCCTACGACCGGGCAATTATTGATTTTTTAGGGAAATAACTGTATGACACGAAAGAAGTACGCCGTCTTTACCATGGATGTGGAAAGCTTTGCCGATACCGAATGTATCCGCAACTCTGGCATTCAGATAGAAGATGACCTGATCGACGGCTTGGACGAGTATATCCGCATATTGGACGATCACGGCATCAAGGGCACCTTGTTCACCGTAGGTGATTTTGCTCCGAAAATCGCCGACACCCTCCGGCGCCACATCGCCAACGGGCACTCCCTTGCGCTGCACAGCTATACCCATATTCCCCCTATGTCCATCCCTCTGGATCAATTCCGCGAAAACACCCTCCGGGCCAAAGAGCGAATGAAGGAGCTTTTCGATATTGATGTTGTGGGCTTTCGCGCTCCCTGCTTCAGCATCGACAGAGACCGGCTGAACGTGCTGGAGGAGCTGGGTTTTCTTTACGACTCCAGTCACCTGGACTATCTGCCCGCTCAGCATACTGTAAAGCTGGATCTGGAGGATTTTCAGCCGGTGCGCGGCAGCATATTCCGCAAGCAGGATTTCTACGAGTTCGGTCTGTCCAAAGGCCGGGTATTCGGCAAGCCCTTCCCGGTTTCCGGCGGCGGCTATGTCCGGCTCAATCGCTGGGGCATCGTAAAAACAATGATCAACCATTGTATCCACGACAACGATTACTATGTGTTTTACCTGCATCCGTTTGAGCTGACAAAACACAAAATTCCCCTTTTCAAAGAACTCAAGGCCTATGACAAATATTACATCAGCCAAGGCATTCGCAGCTATCAGCGCCGTATTGAGCATATCATCCGGATGCTCAAAAACGACAATTATGAATTTGTTACCTTTGAGCAGCTGGTACGCATTTTGAACCGCGAACAAGAAAATGCATAAAGGAGGTATACCGATGGAAAATGTACTTACCACCAACGCACTTTGTAAAAAGTATAAGAAGCGAATGGTCGTTGACAGCGTAAATATGCACATCGACCGTGGAGATATCTACGGCTTTGTCGGCGAAAACGGCTCCGGAAAAACCACCATTATTCGCCTGATCACAGGGCTGATCTCCCCTTATGCCGGCAGTTTTACTGTTTTCGGCGCAGACAGTCAATCCCGGGATATCCGCCAAGCCCGTCGCCGTATGGGTGCCATCGTGGAAAGCCCTTCCATTTACCTGAATCTGTCCGCTTACGACAACTTAAAAACCCAGTGTGCCATTTGCGGCATTGACGACGACGAGAAAATCCGCGCCGTTTTGCACGATGTGGGTCTGGAGGATCTGATCGGCGACAAAAAGCACGCCGGCAATTTTTCCCTGGGTATGCGGCAGCGGCTGGGTATTGCCATGGCGCTTTTGCACGATCCGGAATTTCTGATTCTGGATGAACCGATGAACGGTCTGGATCCTGCCGGCATTGTGGAAATCCGGGAGCTGATCCTGAAACTGAATCGGGAGCAGGGCATCACCTTCCTGATCTCCTCCCACATTCTGACGGAGCTTTCCCTGATCGCCACCAAATACGGCATCATTTCCAAGGGCAAGCTGATCAAGGAAATCACCTCTGAGCAGCTGCACAACGAATGCTCCCAAACCACCTGCATCGCTGCAGATGATCCCGACAAGCTGCTGGCAGTTGTGCAAAATTGCATTGCAAACCCCTGCCAGCGCACCGATACCGGTGTCAAGGTCCTTGGCGATGTCGATCTGAATGCGCTGCTGGGCGCGATCCTTGCTGAAAATATCCGCATCCGCAGCGTCAACTGCAGCGAACCCAGCTTTGAAGCGTACTATCTGTCCTTGATTGGGGGTGCGGCGCAATGAGAGGTTTGATAAAAGCGGATTTTAAGCGCATCGCAAAGGATAAGCTGCTGCTGGTTATGGGAATTCTCGCCGTTGTATTCGCCGCCATCACGCCGCTGCTGTATGCCGCGCTGTTTTCTGACCCAATATTTGCAGAGGATCCTATGTTCTCCTCCTTCATTTTTGCGAAGGATCAGTTCTTTGACAGCTTCTCCATCGGCAACAATCTGGGTCTGATCGCCCCGGTTTTGCTGGGCATTGCCCTGTGTAAGGATTTCTCTTTCGGCACAGTCCGCAATAAGATCATCGTAGGCAAGAGTCGCAGCGCGATTTTCCTGTCGCTATTCATTACCTGCGCAACGGTGCTGGTTTCCGTTATGCTGCTGCACGCCTTTGCAACGCTGGGTATCAGCCTGATCTTCTTTGATTATCAGCCCGAGCCCTTTACCTTCTCTGACTTTTGGTATTTCCTGGCATCGTTGGGCTTTGCGATCCTGACGCTTTTGTGGGTGGCAGCGCTGCTGTCCTGCCTGTGCGCAAGTATGAAAAATGTAGGTCTGGTGATCGTGCTGTATATCGCCTCGTCCTTTGTCCTTGTCATCGCCGGCAGCGTCGTGAATACATCCCTGTTTTTCCTGGAAGCCTCCGAAGCCCAAAAAAGCCTGATCGCTATTTTGGACTTTGTGGACCGGATCAATGTAGGAACCGCCATCAACCATATCGGCAACGGCAACAGTTACACGCTGGAGGATGTTTTGTACCTGACCCTCCCCGCCATTGTCGGTATTCTCAGCTTCCTGGGATTGGGTCTGTGGCGCTTTAACAAAAAGGACCTGAAATAAAATAAAACAGCTAGTCGAAAGGCAACGTTTCGACTAGCTGTTTTTTATTGCGATCGCTCAGGGCTCATTGACCACACCTGCAAACAAAGGCAGATTGTCCCGGCTGCTGACCACGAACAGGAAGGGTCTGTCCAGCACCAGGTCGACCTCGTCCACCTGCGGCGGCGGAGCCATACCGGCCAAGAACATAACCGTAAATGCCGCGCCCTTGCAGCCCTCCTCGTCAATGACTACCCGGGCGGCATGGTTGATCCCATCCACAAATATGGGCTCATCTTCGGTAAGCGCACTGAAATCAGATACGTTCAGATCAAAAATATCCGTTACACCCATTGCCTGCATACCGGAAATCAGATCCTGCTGCTGGGTAACATCAAATTTAGGCAGGCTCAGGTTGATCAGCATTTCCCGCTTGTTCTCCCAGGCACCGGGGTTCAGCGTCATTTGCAGATACTCGCCGCTTGCCAAAATATCTTCTGCAGTGTAGCCTTCGTCCGGCAGGATCAGCCACATTCCATTGTCCCCCGTCAGCTCCAGCTTGATGGCGGCAAAGTTCTCCGCCCAATAATACTCCTGACGCAGGCTCCTATTCATAAAGGGAACGTTTCTGTCCACATCGGCACTGTGAAACAGCGCGTTTTTCGTTTCATCCTTCCCGAATTTCTTGTCCCAGGAAGCGGTGAAATAAACCGAAGAAGCCAGGGCAAAGGCAGAATTTTTGTGCAGAGAAATGTTATTTGCCTGCTCTGTCAGCATTCCGCCGGTACTTTCATTGAGCCAGCTTCGCAGCTGCTGATTCATCTCTTCTGTGCCCAGATCGCCGCTGAAGGAGGACGCATAGTAGCGATCCGCCAAAAGCTGCGCCGTTTCCGTGTTGACGGTGTACCCTTCATCCAGCCACAGAGAATTGGCAAGCAGCGTGGAAGTTACACCGTCCTCGCAGTAATGGGCATTCCACAGGTTATCCGCCTGCTCCCGCAGCTGCTCAATGGTATCCAAGCCGAACAGATCCAGGATCTGCTGCCGGGAATTGCCCTCCGCAGTTTCCGCCAGCATCGCCATCGCCAGATACACATTCACCGGAGAACAGACCTGATTGCCATTCCCCTGCAGAAATTGCTGCATACTGGTTTGGAAAAAGTCCGTCAGGCTGTCTGCATAGCCGTCGGGCTGGATATACTGCCGCAAACGCTCTGCTTCCCAGGCGTTGCACGCATTGTAAAACTCCATAGAGCTGGTATTGTACTCTTCCTTTGTGGGATATTGGGGCATCTGCGGGTACGCAGGCTCTGCCACCAAATTGGTCAGCGGCACGATCACCGGCTCCGGGGCCGGTGTTGTAGGCGGATTGGTTACCACCGGTCTTGTTGCCGTCGGCTCTGTGGCAGGGAGTGGCTCCAGAATGGGTGGGTCGGCAGGCAACACGCCCCTGCCCGCCAGCACACCGATACCGATAGTCAGCGCCAATGCCGCCGCCACCGTCGCCCTCCAATAGGGACGGCGGGGTTTCTTTTTGTCTTTTTTTGCAATATGCTCTGCCACCAGGTCTTGATCCAGGTGGCTTAATCCTTCATTCCACTGCTTTGAATTCATAAGGAATATCCCTCACTTTCCAGTTTCTGTCGCAGGGCTTTTCTGACCGCCGCCAGCTCCTTGTTGACCATAGACCGGCTCAAATTCAGCTCTTTGGCGATGGTTTCGATGGGCTCTGCCATATAGTAGCGGCTGATAAAAACGTATCTCTTGCGGCTGGACAATTCCCGCAAAAAGTCGCTGATGACCCTGCCCAATTCTCTTGCCTCCGCTTTTGCGCTGACATCCTCCTGACCGGAGAGAAAATCCTCCAGCTCGGTTAAAGACACCGCCATTTCGCTGTGGCGGAGATTCTTGTGATAACGGTTCACGGCGATCCTGCGAATAATGGCGGTTAAAAATGCCTTCAGCACCGCAGGCTTTGTGGGAGGAATTGCGTTCCAGGTGGCAAGATAGGTGTCGTTTAGACATTCTTCGCAATCTTTTTCGCCACCGACAATGTTATGCGCCACCGTGTACAGATACTTTCTGTATTTGAAATCCGTTTCGTCGATGGCGCTCTCATCCCGCGACCAGTAAAGTGTAATGATCTTTTCGTCGTCAAGCGGCAGCTTAACCGTTTGCAGTGCCATATTTCTCCCCCTTTCGCCGCATTGAAAGGCCCTTCATAACTATAAGTCAAGAAAAACTATGAAAGTGTGTAATCCTTTGTTTATTTTCATTATAACACAAAGGCGCATCGATGACCAGCAAATACCAAAATTCCCGAAATGCATCAGCATTTCGGGAATTTAATGTATAGGATTACATCGTCTTGCGATAATTTTCCAGATTCAGATCTGTGTTGTAGGTAGGATCGCCGGGATTGATGCCGTTCATCACCTGCATAATGTGGTACGCATCCTGCTGCATTTTCTTCACAGCCTCCAGCTTCGGCAACGACTTGTCCCGATAGATCGGGTCGCCGATATTCACATCCACCAGCGGCGTCTTGCCGATCAGCTTCCACAAGCCCGTTCTGGGGCGGAAGGAAAAGGTGATGGGCAGGATCGGACGGTCATAGCTGACGGCGTACTTAAACACCGCTTTTTTCAGCGGGCGAATATCCGGATAGTAGTACCACATAGAGCCCTCCGGGAAAAAGTGCAGCCACTCCTTCTTTTCCAGGACCTCTTCGATGGCTCCCATAAACTTTGCCATAGACCGGTGGTTGTCTGTCGGAACCGGAATGCCGCCGGACATACGGATCCACGTTTTGTTGGAGCCTTCCAGATTGGTCTTCCAAACCGGAAAATAGCCAATATGAGGGCGCAGAACAACCAGAAGCGTGGCATAGTCCATAAACATAACGTGGTTAGAGATGGTGATCAAGCCCTCTTTAAACAGTTCCTTATAGGATTTTACCTTTTTTCTGTCGTGGACGCGTATGCCATAGGCCAGCCAGACCACCAATGGCAGCAGCGTATTCTGAAGCGCCCGCAGCAGTACCCGCTGACACCGGAACCAGAAGCCCTTCGGTAAATAAGGATAATTTTCGTCCAGATTCACATCCCGCAGATGCTTTACCTTCAGCATATGCCCATCGCATTTATCCGGATATGTATAGTCAAGGTTGTGTCTGTAATACATTACAAGGCCTCACTTTTTTATGTATTGCGCATTTCCTTTCCGATTATATCACACAGACGCCTTTGACTCAAGCATTAAATTCCCCACCCAAAAACGGAGCTGTTGCGTTTGCAACAGCTCCGCCTGTTTGGTTTTCTTTTGCCAAGTGTCATTTCTCCGCGCCGTCAAAATTACGGCAGCGCCTTATTGAACATATTCAGAATATCCTGCATCATTTCCCCATTGACCTCACTGTACAAGGCGTGGTCAACACCGCTGCAGAATTCCGCCTGTTCTTCCCAGGTCAGATCCCGGTCGTATTCCTTCTTCAGCTGTTTCAGGTCTTTTGCAACCTTTTCCTGATAGGCAACGGCGCGCAGCGAGTGCAAAATCGTATTGTGTCCCGCCTGAGGACCGGTGCCAACGTAATACGTTACATTTTTACTCCGGATCTCATCTTTGTGAGAAATAACGGATTGATGCGCATAGCCAATAACGAAATCACGGGTTCCGTGGGCAATATAGACCGGAATGTCGGTGCTGTTAATACCCCGCACGGCATCGTATTTTGTGTAGTCCTTAAACAGCAGCTTTTGATACGCATTCAAAAAGTCCTTGGGAAAATCAAATTTCACCATATCTGCGAAGGGCGCCATATATTGGTCTCCCTTTTCCACGAACAGCGTATAGCCGCTGTTAAACGGAGCTACCGCTGCGCATCCGCGGACATTTTTGTGGATAGAAAGCACCGATGTTGCCGCGTAGCCGCCCCAGGAATGTCCGAACAGGAACAGCGGGTATTTAGACAGCCGCTTGTTGCTTTTGATATAGGTCAAGGCGTGATCCAAATTCACCAAGGGCGTGCACATACCCACGGTAGAATCGCCCTCAGAGGCGTATGTACCCTGACAATCGTAGGAAAACACAGCATATCCGTTGTTGACAAAGTATTCAATAAACGGAATGTAATCGTCTGAGCCGGCATGCATACCGTGGCAAACCACGACCATTCCCTTGGCGTTGGGGCAGGGATAGAAATAGCCCTGAAGCTTCAACCGACCGCTGGGAAAGAAAAACGTGGTCCGCTGCAGCTTATTTTCCACGCGACTGTAATCAAATTCACCGAATACCGTATTGATATCCCGTTTTTCATATCTTTTGAAGAAGGAATCGTACGCAGTCTTCGCTCCCAGGATCGTTCCCAGCTGAAGACCTGTGCGCAGCGCGAGCCCCGCAAGCGCTTTTGCGTCATTCATAAAGCGTCCGCTTTGCTCTTTGTTTTCCACTGTGCAAACCCCCTTGTTTAGATTATTGTTTGCCGGCTTTGTGCCGGTAACATCTGCTTGCCCATTCAGTTTAGCACAGTTTTTTGGATTTTTCAACAGCTCGGTTTGCGGTATCCGACGGGCACTACGCCTGGTGAAGCTACTTCGCATTCATCTAACCGTTATTGCTCATTCAGGTATGTCATCTTCTGCAATCGTCTTCCCGGTTTTAACAAACGACATCGTTGCAGCGTCAAACTCTAGAATATCCGCTGTGTCGGTTCGTTTCTCGCCTGCATAAATCATACCGCTTTCAGGATGCTGGGAAATCCAATAATATCCATAAGGATATGTCACCAATACGGGGGCGCCGTTCTTTACGCCATAGATCTCTCCCGCACCATGGCGTGCTTCTGTTTGGTAGAGCTTATAGTCCCCGCATTCAAACCAAATTCCACCAAAATTTCTATTCTCATTATGGTCAATAAGACACTCGGCATGGCCTGTAGCGCTTATATACCACAATGATCTTGGCGAATAAACATCATAGTATGTAGCAACATCACCAGAACTTATGAAGGCCTCCTTCTTTCCGTCGCTGTCAAAATCATCATAGCACCATTCCATGATTGTCTCTGGAATAACTGCTGCAGCTATTTTATATAGTTCGGTATCCAGGAAGTTTTCTTCTTGGGTCGGCATATTCGGATCCACCGATTCTACTAACAAGTTTTTTAGATTTGCGTTCAAATATGCCTTCGTTTTCTCGTAATAATCAGTTGAATCACATTCTACGCCGTCAGCCGCAAGGTATAGCTTCATTAGTGCCTCATTAATCTGGGGTACTTTCTCATGTGTATAGTCTTTTCCCCAAAGTGTCGTGTATGCTTGTTTTGATGCTACCAATGTAAAAATGGCACACAAGCGCAAATTGTCCAGCGATTCTGTTGTGTATTGCTCTGAGTAACGCATCGCAAAGTAGGAGTTCGCAACTAACTGAGCGTTTTCATCAATTACGTATAACATCGCATCCCCTTTTAGTTGTTCCACAGCATCTCTAAAGTCTTTGTTGACTAGCATAAGCGCATTATAGCTAACCTTATACGGTGCCAAAGCATACCCGGATACGGTATCAGCAGTCCCCTCCAGGAAACGTGTTCCAAGATCCAGCATAGCAGTTCCTGCCGTTGCGACCAACTTATCAGCAACTTCGTTTCCATAAAGCGCCTGAACTAATTGTGCCGCATGATATGCATCCGAATCCGCTTCCCGTAGCATTTGCGCAAGCGGACCATCAACATAAACAGCTCCAAGCATTTTGCTATGGTCACTAACCTGATTTTCGTAGTGGTACCAATAATCAAATATTTTATATGCGCCGCTATAAATATCCGAAACGCCTACATCTTTAAATTTGGTGCACATTGCCTCCCAACTCGGATTCTGAACATCTAGCGTTTTTGCGCCGTTAATATATTCGTACAATTTGCCCGTATTGGTTACTACAGATATTGCACTTTTGCCAAGGGTGTTCGTATCCGATGCTAAGCTATATATAGCTGAACTGGGAGTAATTCGCTTGTCAAAGGCTGCAAGATAGGTCGCATCATCAATTAAGTATCCCTTGAAAAGCTTTTTATAGTCATTCAACTTGCCGTAACCTAACAAACGATCAAACCGCAGATTTAATACATTGAACGTATCGAGGATATATGCTGAAAAAGTAATGAAACCTTTTGCTTTCATATCAGAGGAAGCATTAAATGCTAATTCCGCAATATCAATGCTATACAAGGCTTCCGAAATCGAAATAGGGTTGGGCGAGATAATCAATTCGTTGTTGCTTGAAATTTGAACCTTCGCATTAAAAAACGGCACCACTTCCGATAAAGGCAAATATAGTGTGCCTCCTTCAAAATGTTGATCGGAAAAAGTTCCAGATAGAACCGGTTGATAAGTTGCGCTGTTAGGAAATGTTCTGTTTAAGTAAGCAATTGCCTTGTGCGCCGCATCGGTATCTTGATATGTAAAACGGCTTTTGTTGAAACCTTCTGCGTCTGTATAGTAACTTAAAACAAATGCTGTGCCGTCTTTGGAAATGAAAATCCGTTTAGCGAAATCATGATTTTCCTCCTCTCCCTTTGGGAAAAAAACATAGCTATCATCAGATTCCCTATAATCATACAGACCGAAATATGTCATCCAGGTGATTGGCACAAACAAAGTTCCGTCGTCATCAGAGAGAACGTCTGCAGACAAACGTTCACCGCCATAGATGATCGGAATTTTCTTTTTTGTGAAATTTCTGGTTGCAGAAACTTCGACGGTAATTGACGCAATTATGGCAAGAAAAAGAATTGCAGAAATGAATTTTTTCATCATTCTAGCCCCTTCCATAAAGACGATAAGTATTCTTGTTGAAGTTTCGTAATATTGCCGTAATAGGCATTATAAAAATCCTCGGTCAAAATTGCTGAGTAGCCATCTGGCCCCTCTAACAATACCACTTCAATTTCCGTTTCCAAAATGTCAGTATTCCTTAATTCTTCGGTGATAACGCGATCCATCTCTTCAGTCGAGGATACGTTTATGTAGGTTTCATCTAATTTTTGGGCCAGACTGTAGAGATCAATTGATTTAACCGTAATTTGCGCAACTGTTACGCCGTCTTTTTCTTCTATTCCTAGAATCTCATAATCAATCTTTTCCAGCAATGAGGAAAAAAACTCTGGTGTCAGTTCTGAATTATTAATCGAACTGAAATCCTTTGAGAGTGCATTGGCTATTGCAACTTCAGCCATAACTAATTTATCGTTTTTCTTTTTATTGCCAAAATACAGGCAACTCAATACAACTGCAGTAAATAAGCAAGCAACTGACAGCCAAAATACCATCTTCATCCTTTTGTTTTGCATGCAAAAACCTCCCCACGAAAAATAATGTAATTTTGTACACAGAGATTATATCACAAATTTTGTCTATTGCAACTGTACTGACGGCATAATCTAACAATGGTCTTTAATAGTTGGAGGAACGACTACTGTTGATTTGTGCCTGCTGCGGTGTCCGATGCGCGCCTTGACTTTTCTGCAGGTTCGCTATATTATATTACCATCACACAGTTGGAGGTAATATGGATGAGTTGCTTATTAAGCATCGTAATTCCCGTATACAACGCTGAGGAATTTCTGGATTTCAACTTTGCATCCTTGTTAGATCAAGATGTACCCGCTGATTCTTACGAAATTATTTGCGTCGACGACGGTTCTAAGGACGGCAGCGGCGCACTTTTGGATCAGTATGCCGGTCAGCATTCCAACATCAAAGTAGTCCACCAAGCGAACGCCGGCCATGCCAATGCCCGCAACACCGGTATGGACATCGCACAGGGCAAATACATCTGGTTTGTGGATGCTGATGACTGCATAGACAGAAAATGCGTTGGCTTTATCGTCGATAGCATGGAAACACACCAGATCGGCGTTATGAGCATTCGCCACGCCCTATTCCATAACGACAACGAAGTCCCCACCACTGCAGGCAACTACAAATATTCGCCCAACGCTAAGCAAAACCCCTCCCCCTGCAGCGGTATTCGGATCTTTGACCTGAATCTATTGCGTGAGCACAATATCCGCTGGAGACCGGAGCTCGGCGCAAGTGACGACCTCATTTTCTGTTTCTTTGCCGAATCTTACGCCAAAAATGTAGTTTACATCGACTCTGTCAACTACTATCACAGAAAATGGAGTGGCTCGGTCACAGGCAGAAAAGATTTGGGCACAGATAAGAGATTTATTGAATCTCATATTATGATTGCAAATATCTTCAAAGAGGAATTGTCCAATCCCAGATATACCAAAAAACAGCAACAAAATCTAAAGCTCAGAATCAGGCACTGCGCGCAGGCTGTTTTGATTATGTGCGCTATGATTGGCGACAAAGACTTCACAAGCGAGATCTTGAAAACGCTTCGCGAGCAAAACCTATATCCATATGCACTCATCTGGAGTAATCTTGCTCCCCACATTTCTTTTAAGAGAACCGTGCTTGATTGGTCTATCTTCCTGTTCCCGTTAAGTATCTACTATCGTTTCTATTGCTTCGTTTACCGCAAGTTTAACTTGACCCATAAATATTAATTGGTGAAAGGCACCGCCCGTTTGGGCGGTGCCTTTTTGTGGTTATGGGAGTGCACTCGAACCAGCGCCATATAAAAAACGGCAAGGATTTCTCCTTGCCGTTTTTGCTTTGCATTTAGCGCTTGATGCTTGCGCTGTTAATGTACCAGCTCTTGAAATTACCGTTGTAAGCGCGGACGGTGTACTGGTAAAATACGCCGGTCTTTGCGGTGGTGTCGGTAAAGCTGGTAGCCGTGGTGGTCTTGACAGCTTCCCAACCGGTCCACTTGCCGTTTACATAGGCTCTGCGGTAGACGATGTAGCCCTTGGCGCTGCCAACCGCATTCCAGCTGGCCTTGATGCCGGTGGTGGTTCTTGCCACCGTTACCGTAGGTGTTGCCAGGAACTTGATGGAGTTGCTTGCCTTGATGTAGCCGGTAAAGTTGCCGTTGATGGCCTTGACCGTATAGCGTACATTGGCACCGGACTTGACGGAAGTATCCGTATAGGATGTGCCGGTTACGCCGGTGGCAACTCTTGTCCAGCCGCCCCACTTGCCGCCGCTGTAGACGCTCTTGTAAACGATGTAGCTCTTTGCGCCGGTAATCTTGTTCCAAGTGATGCTTGCGCCACCTGCGGCATTGGTCGCCTTAACGGTAGGTGTCGCCAGGAACTTGATGGAGTTGCTTGCCTTGATGTAGGACGTGAAGTTGCCGTTGATCGCCTTGACGGTGTAACGAACATTGTCCGCAGACTTGACCGTAGTATCGGTATAGGTGGTGCCGGTTACGCCGGTCTTCAGTCTTGTCCAGCTGCTCCACTTGCCGCCGGAATAGGTGCTCTTATAGACGATATAGCTCTTTGCGCTGCCCACGGCATTCCACGTCAGCTTCACGCCGTCAACTGCATTGCTTGCCTTGACAGTGGGCGTTGCCAGGAACTTGATGGAGTTACTTGCCTTAAAGGTAGAGGAATTGCTGCCGTTGAAGGCACGGACAGTGTAGCGCACATTATGACCGGACTTGACAGTCGTGTCGACGTAAGACGTTCCGGTGTAGCCGGTCTTGATGGCAGTCCAGGAAGACCAGCCGCTGCTGGTATAGACACTCTTGTAGACCTTGTAGCTTGTTGCACCGGCAATGGCGTTCCAGGTGATCTTCACGCCGTCAACTGCGTTGGAAGCCTTGACAGTAGGCACTGCAAGATTGATCTTGAAGGTCAAGGTCTTGGTGCCGCTGTAATTACCCTTCATCGTGATGGTAACATTGTAGCTGCCCGGATTGATACGACCGCTGGGATAGGTAACGGTGTAGTCTGTTCCCTTAACCAGAGTCTTGCCGTTGGCATCCTTGACTGTAACGCCGGGGGTCTTTACCACGCCATTGTAGGTGTAATTAACAGTGGATAGAGTGAAGGTGGCAGGACGTGCGATGACCGTGGTGCTTTCCACATCGCCGCAATCAGAGCAAGCCTTTACGATCTTGCCATCCTTTGTCAGGGTTGCCTTTGTAGTGGTTGTGGTGTAAGAATGTGTAACAGGACGATCTGCACCGCAGGTGTTGCAGGAGGTGTCGCAATCGTCGTCATAGGTGTGGTAGTGTTCCGCAGTAAATACGGCTGTATACTCCGCATCTCCGACACAATCCACTACGGTCTTATCCCAACCTGCAAAGGTGTATGTGTAGCTGCCGTCAGAAGCCTTGGTGGGGTCGCCGGGTACGGTTACAGTATCGCCATAATGGTAGGTTGTGCTGCTGATCACAGAGCCGTCCCAGTTTCTAAAGGTAACGGTATAGACGGGTTCCTCTACGCTGGTGTCCCGATACAGCTCAAACTCGCCAAAGGTAACGCTGCTGCCGGCTGTAACGGAGTCCGCCCAGACATAGATGCCCTTTACATTGTAGGTCTGCTCAAAGGTCCACTCCAGAGGTGTTGCGTAAACGCCCCAGTTGGGAGAGAAGGTTTGTGTTACCTGCGTACCGTCTGCCAATTCCAGAACGATGGTAATGGAGGTCATTGCGTAATTGCCAACACCGCCGTAGTACAGCTTTAGCTGGTCAACCGCAACGGCACCGCCGTAACCTCTGGTCAGGTCTACGTAGAAGTCTGCTCTTTCACCGGGAGACACGGTGTAGGAGATATCGTTCAGATGGTCGCCGTCGACAAAGTTCTCCAAGTCTCTCCAATCGGGATATGCGGAGGACCACCAGCTCTGGTTTGCGTAGCTTACGCTTGCATCGTAAGCACTGCAGGTGCCGACTACGCAGCCGCTCAGGTCGATCTTCTCCATAGGATCCACGACGGGCTCGGTTGCGGGAGGATTGGTGGGTACCGGCGTGGGGATGGGATCGGAAGGCGGCAGGGGGATTCCCTGGGTGTCTTCGCCGACGATCACCCGAACGAGCCATTCCTTTTCGGTGCCGTCGGAGGTGAGGGTGTAGGCAACGGGCTCAGTAAAGTTCTGTGCAGTGCCGTTGTTGGGCGTAACCGTCCAGCCGCCCTCGGCGGTGTAGCGCAAGGACATAGAGGACAGATCTGTGCCCTCAGGTACAACAATGGTGGCGACCCGGTTGATATCGTCATAGTAGGTACGACCGATCTGACCGGAGATGTTAACATCGTACCAGCCTCTTTCTTCGGTGTTGTATCTGGCGCAGTCAGAGTTGGTCCAGTAATCCTGAGAGAAATTATGGCGCAGCCAGAAGCCCTTGTCCTCACCACGCTTGACGCTCTCGTCGGTCAAGCCGGCATTGTTTGCAATGGACAGCGCAGCAGCATTGCTGGATAAGCTGTCGAAAGCAATATTGTTCTTGGTGCTGTTGCTGACATTTACATAGTAGCCGCGGGTGCTCAGGCTGGAATTGTGGTAGTTATCGTGGGTCTTGTTGTTGTGGATGGTTTCGAACCAGATCTGCAGCCAGGACTGTGCCTCGGTATCGATAACGTTGTGGTGGATATCCAGATAGGCAGTGCCTTCATCCAGATAGATGGCGTTTTCCGTCTTGCTGGCGAGGGTGCCGGAATCGTGGATGTAGTTGTAGGCAATCTCGGAATCCGACTGTTCAGCCAGCGTGTAGATCGCGCCGCCGTCATAGTTGGTCTTACAGACATCGTGGACATAGTTATAGGTGATCTTATTGTTGCCAACATCGTCGTTGTTAGTTTCGGCACTCCAGCCCCAGCCAAGGCTAATGCCGGTATAGGGGGTGTAGGAAACTTCGTTGTGGTCGATCAGCACGCCATTGGTGTATCCGGCAAAGATACCGACAGAGTCGTACATATCGATACCGATACGGGTTACGAAATTGTTCTGAACGGTGGCGTTCTTAACCAGCTGCCAATCTCTGAAGCCTGCCTGGGCAACGATCTCGCCGATCACGATGCCGTTGTAGGAGATGTCGCAGACCAGGGAGTTGATAATCTTACAGCCATCGGAAATGACGACGCCGTCACTCTTGATGCGGATGCCGGCAGTGCCCATATTGCGGATCTGGCAGCCGTCAAAGACCACATTCACGCAGCCGGACAGCTCGATGCCGCCGGGCACCTGGGTCCAGGTGTTGTTGAGCAGGTAGCAGTTTGCCTGCTCATCCACATACTGATTCTCGCTGGGGAAGGTGAAGGTGGTGTGGGAGAAGGTAATACCCTCAAAGGTGATGTTGCTGGCATATTCCATATCGATGACGTGCTCTGTCACGGGCAGGTAAGCTTCCACGTCCTCCATAGTGTCCTGCGCCATATAGTAGATCTTACCCTCGTGGCGGTCAATGTACCATTCGCCGGGGGTGTCGATAAACATATAGTCGTTGGACAGCCAGGTGGGCATGAGAGGCGTTCCCGACAGCGATGCCATACCGTCATCCACATAAAGCTCCGTGCCGTCCATAGATGCGCCGACGATGTGCTGAATTCTGTGATACCACAGATACAGGCTGTGCATCTCCACATGCTCGGGGTTCTTCAGGTAGGAGAAGTTGTATTTTTCATCAGAAGAAACGCTGAGACCGGCGTTGTACATAGACTCAATAAAGCCGTCAACCGCGCGGTTGGGATTGAAATCGGAGGAGTAGCTGCTGGTAGCGGCAGCACCCTTGGCATCGTAAGTGATCGTGCCGCTGGCGGTTTCGCCCTGGGTAACGATATCTGTTGCGATGGGGTTGTTGGGATCGTGGATGTTCAGCAGCGTCAGCTCGCTGATGTGCAGATAAGTAACAGTGGAGCTTCTCCATTCACTCTTGGGGATATTGCTCATAGGTGTCAGCAGAGTGGCGACCAGACGCACCTTGTAAACCTCCACGTCCGAGAAAGTAAAGGTCTTGACGTTTTTGATCGTCCAATCCTGCTCTGCGCCTTCTGCAACGGTGGTCCAGTTATCCCGTTCGGCAGAAGTGGTAACCTGGATCTTGTAATCGTAAGGTGCGCAGAAGCCGTCGTCCCGGACAGCCAGCTCGATGGTGTTGATCAAAGAGGGCTTGCCGTTCTCGGTGGCATCCAGTACAAGGGCGGGAATATTGGGACCGTAAGGCGGCATCCACTGATACTGCTGGCCGTAGGTTGCGCCATAGTTTTCGTAGTTGCCGTCAAACATCTTGGCGCCGGTACCGTCATTGTATTCAACCAGGGTAACCAGATCGGCACCGCGGTAGTAGCCGAATTCGATAATATCATCGGCGGTCAGGTCTACCTTGTCGTGCACAACGGTGTCGGACTCGATGGTCTCGTCCACCTCATAGGTAACCTTATCAACGGTATACAGCGTAAATTCGTTCAGGCAGAAGTCGGTGGTGAAGCCGGCAGGATTTGCGCTGATGTCCGCTTCGGGATAGGTGCCGTCCTCCTCGGTCAGGTTGTAGACCAGAATACGGGCAGCGGTAATAACGACCTCGTCAAACTTATAACGCTGGGCATAGTGGGCATCGGGCTGAGTCTTGTCTACCCACTGGGGATCGTCCTCGGAAGCGACGGTCTTCCATACACCGCCGGTGAGGACCTGAATCTCATAGTTCAGAGGTGCGGACCAAATGTCGGGGTCGATGGCCACCTCAATGGCGCCGATCTGTGTAGCAGTACCCAGCTGAAGCAGGAAGGCAGGAACCTTGCTGCCGCCCCACTGCACCAGTTCGTTGTAGGTGAACTGACCGGTGTAGCCGTAGGAGCGCAGGCCGTCGATGATGCATTCCGCTTCGCCGGAAGCTTTTTCATAATCAACGAAGCTGCCATTGACGTTGGTATAGTAACCCAGACGGGGGGTCAGACTGCTTGCAGGCAGGGCGGTGTAGATGTTCTTAACGGCATAGCTGGGAGCATCCTCCTCAGCCAGAATGCCGGTAACGGTAGAAGGAACGATATCCAGCTCGTCCAGCTGCAGGCTGTATTCGCCGTCGCCACGCAGCATCAGGGGCTGGAGCTTAACGTACTGCGCCTTATAGCCCTTGGGCAGCACCAGAAGCTGTGCGCCGCCGGTAGGTGTCTGGATGTCAGGCAGCTCCATCAGGGTGTGATAGTTCACACCGTCGGTGGAAACCTGAACACGGGCCGCCTTCATATAGCCGGCAGTGACACCGTCGACGTAGGTGGGATACAGACGAATTGCGCCCACATCCTGAACAGAGCCCAGATCCACAATGAATTCTCCCTTGTAGACGGGAGAGGACTGGACGCCGCTGTTAAAGCCGTCGGCAAAGCCGTTATCCATCAAATAGTTTTCACCGGAGCCGTTAACGGTTATGGTACCGCTGAGTTCGGCAGGAGCATGCACCTTCAGCTGGCTGACGGTAACGGCAGCACCGCTGGTGATGCGAAGCTGGGTGGCGGCAACAGGATTGATGGCAAAGGTGTTGCTACTCTTCCAGGTATAGTCGGTCTTGCTGTAGACAGTGTTCCAGACAGTGCCGTCGGCAGAGGCCTCGATCTGAATATCGCCCACAGTATCAACCGCGGCGGCATCGGCAGTCATAACCACAGCACCAACCGCGACAGCGCTGCTGCCCACATTGACCGTATAGGCGTTACCCTTGGTCAGATTGATGTTGGCGGCGGTTGTCATGGTGCTGTCCAGATCCACGTGCTGCACAACGCCCAGATTGACAGCCTTGGTGGTGTTGGTAAAGCCAACCTGCACCTCCGCAAATGCCAGGGAATACTTCCCATTTGCAGGGTTGCCCAACTTGGTTGCTTCGATCTTGATGTAGCGGGCGTCGGTAGTGGAGAAGTAGAATTCCACACCGCCCATAGCCGCGGGCGCGACAAAGCCGGTTTCGGCTGCCTGGGTTGCCCAGGTGCTGCCGTCGGAGGAGGTCTGAATGGTAAAGTTCTCCGGGAAGCCCAATGCCTTGCCCGTAGCGGAAGAGGTATCGGTATAGCCGTACAGCATAACGTTGGAGATCAGCTTGGCTTCGCCCAGATCAACAATCAGATACTGGGTGGTATTGGCAGAGGAAAACTCAGCAGATTGGAAGCCGTAGGAGGAGAAGGTCTCCAGATCCGTGGGCGTCAGCTCCATAGCAGCCACGGGTTGGGGCTCGCCATTGACATAGAACTGGCGGGTCAGCTCTGCGCCCTTGGGGATGTCCGCAACATAAATATTGTGCGCGGCATCGTGCAGCGTCCAGCTGTCCAGCTGTACACCGCCGGAGATCAGGGCAGTCTCACCGGATGCGGCCCGGTATGTAATGGTGTGTCCATTCTGACCGGACTCAGCCTCGCCAAATGTGATGGACTGGGTCGCGTCGTATGTGCCACCCTTCAGGATGACGACCACATCGCCGTCGGCACTCAATGCGGCAGCCTTTTTCTTGGCAGCCTGGAGGGTCTTGAGTGCAGTTTGCTCTGTGGTGCCGTCATTGGAATCGCTGCCGTTGACGGGGTCGATCCACAGATCAGCGTCTGCTTCCGTTGCGCTTGCGATGGTGATCGCCGGCATAACCGACAGCACCATACACAGCACCAAAAGAAGAGAAAGGATTCTGGTGAGCTTTTTCATAAAGTATCCTCCTTGCTGAATATTGGGAAAATTTTCAAGTGCACCTATGTATATTGTTAATATATCACAAAGAATTTGGAAACGGAATACTAAATTTGCAGAAATTGCATAAATTTACCACAAAAGGATTGCAAAGTTGCGTTTGTTGGGCGTTGGTGTCAAAATTGGTGTCCAACCGATTTGATTCGTTTCTGTTCGTCCTGAAAAGTCAGAAAAACAACCGGCTCGGATATCATTCCTTAAATAAAAAATAATATCAAGAAAAAGTCGAAAATGCTTTCCTTTGTCGAAAAAGTGTGGTATAATAATTTAATACTGCGAAAAACATATTAGCTTACAGGAGTGTAATGGAATATGACGGATAAACCTTGCTACAATTTAAGTCCCACGCAAGACGTGGTATATATGCAAAGCCAGTACAGTTTATATAAAAGAGTGATCAACATCCTTTCCTCCATCGCCATTGATGAGGAAGTGGATTTCCAGCTTATGAATCAGGCTTTCAAGCTTCTGGTTGAACGAAATGACTGCCTCAGAATCAGATTCTTCAAAAAGAGAGGAAAGCTGATGCAGTACTTTGGCGATTCCGGAAATAAGATCAAGAATGTGCCTGTTTTGTCCTTTGAAACCAAGCAGCAGCAAGACGCCTTTATCGATAAGGTTAGAAAAAAAGCCATTGACTATATGCACGGCGTTGTCATCGAGCCTTATTTTATTCACACCTATGACAATCGTTATATGGTGTTTATCAAGATCTGCCATTTGGTTAGTGACCTTTATGGAATCAACGTTTTGTATACGGATCTTTTAAACGTGTATCATGCGCTGAAGAAGGGCGAGCCGTTGCCCCCTGCCCCGGCAAGTTTCGAGGAGATTATTAAAAAGGATATTGAAAAGAACGCCAACAGCAATGTGACGGAGAAACATCTGGAGTACTTCACCGATCTGCTCACCAATAATCCCGAGCCGTTCTATGCCGGTATTCACGGCCCCAACAATCCCATTTGGCAGAAGCAGCTCAAAAAACACCAACGGGGCATGCCCATTTTCCTTGTCCGTAACAGTACGCAGACCTACCGCCACAAGATCGACAAGGATCTGGTAGAGAAGGTGCTAAGCTATTGTCAGAACAATGTATGCTCACCTGCGAATTTGTTTTTCTGCGCAAGCTCCGTAGCCCTGGCTAAGCTAAACGGAAACCTCAAGAACATAATGCCCATCGGTCTTTATCATTGCCGCCATACCGCACAGGAAAAGCACTGTGCAGGTCCCAAGGTGCAAAGTGCTGCTTGTTATACCAAGATCGATTATGCCCTTTCCTTTGAGGATAATCTGAAGGCATACTCAGCTGCGCAGTACGGTCTTTACAAACATATCAAGTTTAAAGACAGAGATTTTGAGGCCTTAGTGCACAACATCTACCGCTCTTCACCTCTTACGATGTACTATTCGTTTTCCTACTCGCTCTTACCCGTTGATATGCCCGATGGCGTGGAGTTTAATGTGTATACCAACGGTAATGGCGCGCTTCCTGCCTATGTCGTTCAGGTTTTGAATGCCAAGACCAAAGAAGTTGAGATGGCTTACGATGTACAGACCAGGATCACCAGTGAAGATGATGTCAGCAAATTCCATACCTACTATCTGAATGTACTGAAGCAGGTGCTGGACGATCCCGGCATCAAAGTTGCGGATATTCAGCTTTCGCTGTAATGACATATTTTCAAAAAGCGTTCTATATATGCAGCACCCCAAAAGCGTTTCGCTTTTGGGGTGCTGTTCATTTTATCATGTGGGTTTATAAAATCTTTCTTCTGGTTAATTTTTGCGTTATTTTATTAAAGTTGGTAATAATCACGTCGCCGGTTAAGCGCAGACGGCTATCTTTATTATTTTTGTTAATGACCTCTATATTGCGGTAAATTTGTTCCAGATCATCATAGCCATCGCCAAAATACTCTTTTAAGATGTTTTTCGTTCTTTCATAACCGACTTCCAACATATTATCAATGCTGTCCTGTTGGAACACAAATGATTGTCTTAACGAAGTTTCGTCCGGGAAGGTTATTTTAATAATTTTGTTGTCAAACTCTGTGCTTTCAAATTTATAGCAAATATCATCAAAATATATACAGATGATATAATCTATCTCACGATCTAAAAGCGGAAAAACGGGAATGTTGTCGACCACAGCTCCATCAAAATATCCCGAGCCGTCAACCTGAACGGAACGGTTGCAAACAGGTAACGCAACCGCTGCTTTTAAGTATAGCGGTATTTTATCTTTGTCCACCTTGGATAAATCTTTATATGCGATATTTTTGGCGCTTAACTCAAGCAAAGAACAGTAAAATTCAGAAGATATTGAATCGTTGGGATCATACAGATTGATGATATCTTGTTGCAAAATATCGCTTCTAAGGAATCGGGTCAAGCCCATCTTCTTGCCATTGCTGCAAATCTCACTCCACATTTGCTTTGCCCGCTCAAGCTTGTTTGTCATATAGGCATAACCATTGAGCGTGCCTACGGAAGCGCAAGATACATATTTAATTTCTTCAGACGGTATAATTTCGCTTAATGCATATAAAGCGCCAAGCTGAAGTGCGCCTTTAGCCATTCCTCCGGCCAATACAAGTCCTATATTCATTCGAGCGCTCCTTTAAACAAATAACAGCAAAAATTATTGTTTTGCTACTATGATCATAATGTTTGAATGATTATTTGGCTACTATTATACCAAATACATTTAAAATAACAAGTGTTTTTACTCAAATAGTATTATTTTAAAGATAATTGTCAGATTTTGAAAAGTACAAGTACCGAAAACAAGTCGTTTGGGTGTTTTCTTTGGTTGCGGAAGGCACACTCGAACCTGCGCCCTGTTGCGGTGCCCGATAAAATCTTCGGGCTTACGCTTTTCCTCGGTTTTATCGACCGCTGCCACTCGCTCGCCTTCCTTCCTCCGCCACTGGCGGCGGTCGGCTCGCTCCCCCAACGAGCTACGCTCGTCGGTCTCATAACCCGGAAGTCGCTTGAAGCTTGCTTCATAACCAAAGAAAACACCACCCGTTTGGGTGGTGTTTTCTTTGGTTGCGGAGGCAGGACTCGAACCTACGACCTCCGGGTTATGAGTAAACGCGCCCAGGTATATTTGTACTTTTTGTGCTGCATTCCAACGCATTTATTATGATTCGGGTATGTTTGATCAGCATTTACACTATGGAAATTAGAAAATAAAGATGCGTTGGCGTCGATATTGGCGTCAAATGATAGCGCATCTGCTTTTTGTGGCATTCACTGTTCAATCGCCAAATTCTGCTTTGATTCTTTCATTAGCCTTCGCATCCAAACCCTTAGGCAAAAGTTTCAGATCATCTTCCTTGATTGCAATTGTTGCAATATTATCCTTATCGCCGTACTGTGGAAAACAAACAAGATGCATTCCGTTAATGCCGCGAGGATCGCAAATCCACCCTTGCATCCCTTTGTGAACGCCTTCTTTCGCATACTTATTTTTTTCAACTATAAGTTCTACACAATCCATTTCCTTCATTATCATTTTCCTCCATAAGGCGTGTTCAACTTTATTTTTCCGCCGGCTTCAACCATCCAGCTGAAGGCATTCAAAACAATGTATAATACCCTCTACCTGATGTACCCACTTTACCCAATAATCGCACCAAAATTTCTTTCTTGTGGCAAGCGGGGCATTCCATATTTTCTCAATTAGCATCCTATCCCTCCAAAACGATAATAAGAACAAGTTGTTCTCCTAACCTTAGCTGGTGAAAGATACTAAGTTGCACAAAATATACAACTATCATAAACTTTGAGATAGGAAAAATCAATACCTTGCAATTTGCCTGACCGGAAGATTTCCTTTCTCGTTTCTGCAGCCCGGTTTGCGGTGCCCTATATTTTCGGCGGCAGGCAAAGCCGCCTTGAAAATATAGACCGCTGCACTGCGCTCGCCTCCTTCCTCCCGCCACCGGCGGCAGTCGGCTCGCTTACCCAACGAGCTACGCTCGCCGGTCTCACAACCCGGAGGTCGTTTGAATTCTACTTCATAACCAAAGAAAACACCACCCAAACGGGTGGTGTTTTCTTTGGTGCGAATGTTCTCAATGGATTCGAGAAAATAAACATAAAACAACCGACAATCACACATATATTCAAACCGTATCTAATTGGCACATTGGTGTTTTCAAAAATAGAGATATAAAATGTATATACAAACTAAAACGTATATACGAGTCAAGGAGGAAAACACAATGGAAAAATTACCGAAATTTATTACTGACAAAAGAACGGGACTCCGGTATGAATTATGCGGTGATTATTATATCGTCGCCGGTGAGGACGAGCCTGAACGAGAGCCAATCGGCATGTGGGGTCAATGGCATTTAAAGCATATTCAAAAACACAGTAAAGCGTTTTATAACAAAATGCTAAACGAGCATACTCTTTATGATTACCTCTTACAGTTGAATTGCGATGCCGAAGACACCTTTAATCGTTTGGTTAAACAAATGGCCAAGCGTGAGGATGTGACCGAAAACATCAAAGCAGATAACCAAATGGATTGGGTTGGTAAGATGAATAATATTCGTCAAAGGGCAGCAGAAATTGTTTTTCTGGATTTGATTTATAACTAACAAAAAAGTATCGAAGTTCGAACAAACTTCGATACTTTTTATTGATGAATTTTATCATCGCTATTTCATGATTTTTTTAGAAGAAAGTTTATCGATCAAATACCATACCTCATTGTTTTTTCTGTAGCATGAATATAAATCTTGAAGTTTTTTGTTAGTCTCTGATAACAAAATAAATTCCGGGCATGTTTTGTCGTCGCAACTTTTAGAACGAAAATCTTCAATTGTTTTATCAAATTCTTCTCGAAAAGCAGTTGTGCTTTCATAAACTTCTTCAAAAGCCTTTCTGCGCAATTCGACAGCCATCTGCCAGGCAACATAATCTACATCATTTGATGCATGCTCAGATAAAAAACTTCTCATTTGTTCTAAGGTTTCTTCTTTAATCGTTTCTATAAACAACCCTTTTTCACTCATAGTATTACTCCAATGTAGATACACATCTCAAATTTAATATATGTGCTATTTCTTGCGCGTTAATTCTCCAAAGGTATATCGGTTAGGCAAATCCAACCTGTTGTATCGATAACTTTGCCCCATAAATTTCCGTCTTGATTTTTAACAGTCTCAATGGAGTAGTGCCATCCCTCCGACAAAGTTTTTATAATTTTGCTTTCGTATGATGGCTCGCTATAAATTTTATAATCTTCACTACGAACATAAAATTCAAATACCTCCATATGATCTACAATTTCATATGTTTTATTATCAACTTTATATGCACGTCCGGATCCATAGTCCTCGAGCATAATGTAACCATCCTTCACTTCGGAAATTATGGGTCCACAGTATGAATACATTGCATCATATTGGTTGCTTTTATGAAGAAGAACACTTCGAACGAAAAAGCCATTTCCGACTATCTTTCTACAAATAGCACCCACCTTGGTATTTGATTTGATTGTTTCGATAGAAGAAGATAAATCATCACCAGTTGCAAATTGAATATAAATATCAGTTCCACCCCAATCTATGTCCATTGACTTTCCACCGGGGACAAAAAGCGTATCATCCTCAATATACATTTGACATTTATTATTAATTTTATCTGGAATTAAATATTCGGCATCAGAGAACACCGCACATACAATTTGTTTGTCTGCACCTTCACCATAATCATAAAGAACTTTTTGATTTGATAAATCTTTTGCATAGAAAAGTATTTGAACATCTGTATTTGCAATACGATAAAGATTCGCTTCTGATAACGTACCTCCACCCGCTGTAATTTCTGAATTGCTATCTTTTTCAAGTTCGAATCCTAAAGATGTAATATCATCTGCCGTGGTTGGCGTTTTAAGCCATGACAATAGCAATTCTGACGTTACCTGTAAAATAGCAGGTTTATCACTTTTTTCCGACAACTTAAATTCAACATTTTGATTGCCTATTGATGCAAAGTCGCCAGTATTCTCCATTTGAACTACAATAGATATACCATCATTTTTTAACATTATACTGACTTTACCCGAATTACCAAATGTATCCGTAAATGAATACGACTGTTCTTTCCCGTTCCAAACGCCTTCAACATTTGCCTTGGAAGTGCCGTTCGAAGATTCCGTACTCATTTCCAGCAATACCTCAGTGGCGTTTTTAATATCAAGATAAAGCGAAAACTTCTTATCCATTGTTTGATAGTATCCATCGTAGCGGTTAAAAATAGCTTTGACTTGTTTTTTACTATCCTTATATTCAAGTATGCTTGAATATAAATCATATGCCTCAAGAAAACTTTCATTTTCCACCAGATTTTGAGCATTATCATATATTTCTTGATTTGATTGCTGAACAGGTGGTTGAGGATCATCTGATTTGTTTAAATATGAGAAACCAAATATTCCAATCGCTATCAAAAATAGTACACTAGCTATGCCCAAAACTATGTTTCTCAATTTTTGGATTTTTTTATTGGAATTAAGTATATCAAGTTCTTTTTCTCGGCCCAGTAATCTAAGTACACCCTTTTCTAAATCCATTTCCCAACCAATTGATGAGAAATCCAAAGCTTGAATTTTGCTTAACTCTTTCGGAATATCTGACGGCTTTATATCTGCAACAAGAGGGATAACCGTCTTGTCAGAAATATATTGTCCGTATTTTTCTAAAATGAGTCTAAAATTGTCAACATTAGCTCCTACTACCAAAATAATTTTCGCGGCACGAACAGAAGAGTATCTAAGCAATTCTAATTCATCACCAATAATATTTGTTGCAGAAACTCGTTCATAAAATGTATTAATCTTTTTGGACTCCAACTTCCGAAAGATTTCTTGTGCCACAATACTATCTTTAGTTCTTCTGCCACTAGAATCACTTTCAATATAACAAATATGAACGTCAATGTCTTCATAAACATGATCTATTTTATAAGAGGTATTACAAACATTGCATATAGCAACACCGTTTTGAAATTCAAGAGTCCCCCCACAATTTTTACATTTCATATTAATCTAACCTCGATATCCATTCTGATTGTACCGTTGTTTTTTGCTTTGTTTCACCATTTATCAACCCAGAACGAGTCACATAATAATCCAAAGAACCTGTAATGTTTTCAGCGAAAATTACATCCTGTTCGTACACTCTATGCCCATCTATGGCGACTATTTTGCCGGCACTGGTAAGCAATTTGTTGATGCTAACAACATCTACAATTTCGCTTGCTTCACGTTCGCTAAATGTTCCGTTGATATATGTTTGCAACTTGCCATCTTTGGTTAAAGCCACGATAGAAAACTCGGAATTTTCTTCTCCTGGTGCAACAGCTTTCAAACATTTCACATTAGAAAACTTTGATAAGGTATTATTGAAACCAATATCTTCTCCAGTAATTGTTTGTGACACACTATTGCTAATAAATTCAACGTTATCTATATAACCGCACAGCGTCCCATCTGATTTGATTGCAATTATCATTTCGTTTTGTGTGCCTTGATAAAAACCTTCATAGTAAAATTCGAAGTCAACAATGTCTGTAAACTTTGAAATAACGCTTTCCCAATTATCCTGTGTTTCATTAGCGTAATCGTCATCTCGTACAGCGCGTGCAACACTCATAGTTCCATCCGAATGAAGAGCAACCCAATGAGAATAACTGATTTCTCCTGAAATTTTAATTACGTCACTTAAAGGTTTTTGCAACTCTATATTAGAGACATATCCATCTTCATGTACAACGGCAAGATCCCCGCCCATCCCTAAAGAGGCAACCTTCCCATGTTCTTGAAGAGATATATTTTTGTGTGCTATACCCTCGCTCATTGGACTTACTGCTCCGTTATTATTTATATAATAACAGTCATTTTTTTGGTATACACTATATCCATCCATTACAGCCAAAACAGCGGTAGCACGTCTCCACGATAATGCGGATTTTTCTTTTTGTTCAGTGGCATCTTCATAATCGCCAAGTACATCAAAAGCCCAAGTTGCCTCAGCATAATTGCCATCATAGTAAAGTTGCATGGCAGCATCATATTTAGGTTGAACGGAGCATTTTTCAACCATCTCTTTTGAGTCTTTATAATCGCTAAGTTTTTCAAATTCTTTTGCTGCATCCTCATACTTGGCGTTTTCAAACAGTTCTTGAGCATATAAATATGCGGCTTGATATTTTTTATCTTCTAAATATCCGGGCAGGAAAATCGCGGTAACAGCAATGGCAACTGCACAAACTATTGTTGCAATTATGCCAATTGTTTTACTTATTTGCTTACGTCTTTTTGCCTTCATAATCGGCAATGGTATTAGTTTTTTAATACCTCTAAGCAGTTCATCTGTAAAACCGTCAGCAGACATATCATAGGCAGACAAAAGTGCAAATTCTTCAGGTAGATCCGCTTTGTCCATATCAAAATACAAAGGCAATAATGTTTTAGAATTATCGTTTTGTCTAAACCCTAAAAATCTCGCCCATTCATTTTTAACCCATACTGCATTGATGTTTTCCTTGGAAGAGCAAATTGTCAGCATTACCTTACTGGAATACAAAGCTGCATATATGTAAGGTTCGTACTCGGTTCCAACCTTGTCCTCTAAAGTGATTCTTGAAAAGAACACTTTGTAACCCGCTTCGGTTAGCTTTTCATATAGTTTTTGAGCTTCAATGCTGTCCTTGGTGCGGTTGCCATTGGCATCAGTCTCTTTATAGGAGATAAAAATGTCAAAGGGTTTCTCTTTCTTAGATACAGCGATGATGCCTTTTTGGATATTATCGATAGTCTTGGCATCTTCTTCAAACAAAGCCTTCTTCTCACCGGAGGATAATTCGATTGCTTTCTTGTAATTTTCGTCAGAGAAGATGGGGGTATAGTGGGTTCTATTACAAGTGGGGATATACTTGCCCGTCTTAGGATCTTTAACATAAGTAACACCATATTTACACAGCACCAAATCCCAGTACAGCTCAGCTGCACCGGGTTTGATGGTCAAAAGTTGATTGAATACGTTCTCAGCTTTATCGTACTCACTGTGGTTCAGATAATTGTTACCTCTATCGTACAGCAAGCGCTCACTATCTGCGGTAAAAAGGGGTAAAGCCTGCTTTGTGCCGCAGTAATCACAAACAACAATTCCGTTGTTAGAATCTAATGTTGCCTGTCCTCCACATATTTTGCATTTGATGGCAGCCATAATTTATACTCCTGTTTATATCTATACTTGTAGTCGAAATTACCCCAATGCGTAACCCTCAATATAAAGTTGGTGCAAAAACGAATAACTCGATCCTGGTGGATTGGTACCTGTAAAGCATACGGTTGTATTGCTCAGAATCTCTTCACACATGATCTCTTCAGGAAACCCAAAGAAAAGTCCCGTTCCAACATTTCCGGAAATTTCACCACCTGGAACATATATGATGCCGTCCTTCTCAAAAGCTTTCGCTTTTGTGTCTACTTTGTCCGGAATTATTACGCTTGCAGGTGCCGATATAGCAACAACAACCGGATCCTCAAGAAATTCATTGGTGTTTGGATCCATTGATGATACCGC
>JAZNNE010000023.1:0-9238 GCA_045580125.1 Faecousia sp.
ACCCAGAGTTTTCTCCAAAACCTGCTTTAAAAGCAGCGTTACAGAGGTCTTGCCGTTGGTGCCGGTGATGCCGATAATCTGCATACTTTCCGCCGGATGACCAAAGAAATTCGCGCCGATCTGTGCCAAAGCCAGTCGGTCTGATTTAACCAGAATATAGGGCACATCCTGCTTGGGCTTGCTGGCGGTCACAACCGCAGCAGCACCCTTATCCATTGCCATAGGGATGAAGCGGTTGCCATCGGTGGCAAAGCCGGAAACCGCCACAAACAGATCGCCGTGCTGTACCTTACGGGAATCATAGGCTACCTGCCGGATATTCAGTTCCATATCGGCGGTGGCTTCGATGACCTCCACGCCCTGCAGCAATTCCTTGAGCTTCATAACTTTTCTCCTTAAACGGCAGCTTTTGTGTCCGCAAATTCCAAACGAATGGTTGTTCCCATCGGCACCGCAGTATCCGGTGCAATGCTCTGGGCTGTGACAGTAACATTGGGCGAAAGCTCTGTATTTCCTGCCACCAGAATATACAGTCCCATTTGCGCAGCCGCGTCACCGGCCTGCTGCCGGTTCATCCCGATAAAATTCGGCACACTCACGCTTTCCTGCGGCGGGTCTTCCCCCAGATAAATCAGCACTTGGCTGTTTCCGGAAATGGTCTGCCCTGCGGCGGGGATCTGAGAAGTGATGGTCTCCCCTTCTCCTATGACGCGCACAGACAGCGACTGCTCCTTCAGCAGTTTTTCCGCTTCCTTGGCGGTCAGACCCGTTAAGTCATCCATCACGATCACCCGACCGGAGGCATCTTCCTCACCGAAGGTCTGCTCTACGCCCAGATATGGCAGGATATCTGCCATCACCGCACCGACTGTAGGTGCCGCCATCACACCGCCGGATATATAGATCCCTGTTTGCCGCGATGGCGTGTCCAGAGCTACTAATACAATATACTCCGGATTGTCCATTGGCGCAACCCCTACAAATGATACGATTTTATCCAGCACACGCTGGCCATTCTCGTCAAATATGTCGATTTTTTCGCTGGTACCGGTCTTTCCCCCTATGGAATATCCGGCAACAGAGGCATTTTTTGCCGTTCCCTCGGTAACTACCGAGGTCAACAGCTCACACATCGTCTTAGACGTTTCTTCACTGATGACCTGCCGGATCACCGTGGGTTCTTGCTTCAGCACCGTGTTGCCGTTGCTGTCCACGACCTCAGAGACGATGTATGGCTCCATCAAATACCCACCGTTGACCACCGATGCGATGGCACGCACCAGCTGTATGGGCGTCAGCTTAAAGGTCTGCCCAAAAGAACCGGAGGTTAAGGACGCTGTCCCCCACTTATCGGTGTTGGTGACCAGCTCCTCATCAAAGAACACGCCCTTGCTTTCGCCGCTTAGGTCGATGCCCGTCTTTTCCGTAACGCCAAAGCACTGAATGTAGTCATAGAATCGCTCGCCGCCCAGCTTCAGGGCGATATGGGCGAAGGCCAGGTTGCAGGAATTTTGCAGTGCCTGGGGTGTTTTCTGTGCGCCGTGACCGGTGCTTTTCCAGCAGTGCAGCCTTTGGGCTCTGCCGGGTATCTGCTCCGCACCGGAGCAGTGAAATGCCGTGTCCAATGTAATCGCACCGCTATCCAGCGCTGCCGCCATAGTCAAAACCTTGAATGTTGACCCCGGCTCATAGCCATCAGATATGCAGCGATTGCGCCATTGCTTCAGTCTGGCATCCTGCAGAGCCTTCAGATAAACCTCATTGCCCTCCAGCTTCAGTTGCTCCAGCTCCTGCGCCGTGTCAGGGTCTGCGATCTCCAAATACTGATTCGGGTCGTAGCCGCCCAAGGTAGCCATCGCCAGAATTTCACCGGTTTTGACATTCATTACGATCCCAAACGCGCCGTTTTGCACGTCGTACCGGTCGATTGCCGTTTGCATCTGCTTTTCCAGACACGCCTGCACCGTAGCATCCAGCGTCAGGATCACGTCATTTCCCCGTTGGGATTGTACATATTTTTCGTAGGAATAAGGCATATCCATCTCGTTATTGCCCTTGGTAGTGATCACCTTGCCGGCGCTGCCCTCCAGATAGCTGTTGTACGCCGCCTCGATCCCCTCCGAGCCGGTGTTGGAGGCGTTGGTAAAGCCAATGACCTGAGATGCCAGCGTGCCATAAGGATAGCTGCGCTGGGAATTGGGCTCCAGGTGGATACCGGATATGCCGTTTTCGTTAATGTACGCACGAATTTGAGAAGCGATCTCCTCCTCTACCCGGGCTGCCACCAACTGATACCGTTTGGTCAGATCCTTCGCTTTTTCCGCTATCTTGTCCGCATCCAGGTTAAGAAGCGCGGCAAGCTTTTCGGATATGGCAGAAATATCCGCCTTGGACTGTTTCAGTTCGTGGGGGTCGAGATATATGTTCTCCACACTGACCGACATAGCCAGAATGTTCATATTTCTGTCGTAAATCGTACCGCGATCGGCAGTTACCGCCGTGGTCCGCGTCTGATTGCGCAGAGCAAGCTGAGAATAGGAATCATAGCGATAGATCATCAGATAGTACAGCCGCAGCGATACGGGAATGAATGCTGCTACCGCCAAAATCGCCATAACCGCCAATATCCTGCGGTGATGTCCTGAGTCTGCCCGCACGCGGGCATATTCCTTTTTCCTGCTTTTTCTTGCCATAGAGCACCGGCCTTTCTGGTCTGCAATCATCAAATGGGCAGCAAGGGAACCCCTCGCTGCCCATTGCAGCTGCTAATACCATAGTATTGCCGGTGGCTTGGTTTATGCAAACAAGCCTACAAGAAATGTATATACGGTTTCCCACACAGTGGGCTCCTGCACCGGCTCAGTAACCGGTACGGTAATCTGAATATGCTGCGCCTGCTCAGCAGGAATCATACCCATCTGCGTAGCGATCTGGCGGATCTCTTCCGGATCAAAGCCTGCACGGTACTGTTCGTCCAGCACTCTGCTTCGCGCTTCCAGCTGCAGCACATAGTTTTCCATCTGCACAGCCTGCTTTCTGGCGCTGCCCAGCCGGATCAGGCCAACACCCATCATGATCACCATAACAAAAGCGAGAAAAATACCTGCTGCGGCAACCGGATCTACGTGCAGAAGGATCTTCTTCGCCTTGCGCTGTTTGGGCATAGCAACCGTCTGCTTTTTGTGAGTGGGAATGGCGTCCAGCTTGTAAGCGGAACTGCCGACACTATAAAAATTCACATAGCGAACTTCCGCTCTTCTGGCCATTTATCTCACTCCTTTGTGCTGCCGACGGTTAAATCTTCTCACAAACTCTGAGTTTTGCGCTGCGGGATCTGGGATTGCGTTCCAGCTCCTGGTCGCCGGCAATTACCGGCTTTCTGGTGATCAACTTCACCTGCGGCTTCTTGCCGCAAACGCACACGGGGAAATTTGGCGGGCAGATACAGCCTTTCGCGGCATCTGCCATACCGTTTTTAACAATTCTGTCTTCCAGTGAGTGGAAAGTAATGATCGCCAGACGTCCGCCGGGATTGAGCCGGGGAATCGCCGCGTCCATCACCTTATGCACCGCGCCAAGCTCGTCATTGACCGCGATGCGGATCGCCTGGAAGCTGCGTTTTGCCGGATGCTGCTTTTCGCGAAGCGCCGCGGCAGGCATTGCCGAGCGGATCACATCCACAAGCTCCAGCGTTGTATTGATGGGCGTTTCCTCTCTGCGGCGGCAGATATTTGCCGCGATCTGCGGCGCGTAACGCTCTTCGCCGTAATCAAAGAGGATTCTTCTGAGTTCTTCATAAGACCAGGTATTTACAATGGTATGGGCGGTCAAGGGATCGCCGTTGTTCATACGCATATCCAGGGGCGCATCCACCATATAGGAAAAGCCCCGGTCGCCGTCGTCCAGCTGGGGAGACGATACTCCCAGATCCAGCAGAACGCCGTCTACGCCGTCAATGCCCAGATCGTCTAACACCTTGCTGATTTCACAAAAGTTGCTGTGCACCAAAGTCACGCGGTCTGCATAGGGCTTCAGTCGCTCCGTCGCCGCTTTCAGTGCAACGGGATCGCGGTCAATGCCGATGAGCCGACCGGTGGTCAGCCGCTTGGCAATCTCGCTGGAATGTCCGGCGCCACCTAAGGTGCCATCGACGTAGATGCCATCCTCTTTGATGTTTAATCCGTCCAAGCATTCATCCAGCAGAACGGAAATGTGGTGAAATTCCGTCATAGTCCGATTGCCTCCAGAGATGCCAACAGCTTCTCGGGGGTAAGATTTTCTGCCTCAAAGGCAGCAAATTCTTCTGTATCCCAAATTTCCGCCTGCCCCGCTCTGCCCACGATGGTAACATCGCGGCTGATACCCGCATAATCCAGAAGATTCTGGGTCAGGGTAAAACGGAACTGCTTGTCGGGCTCACACATAGCCGCATTCATAAAGATCAGGCTGGTGGCCGCGCCCTTTTGGGAAATGGGCAACTGATTGTAATTGTCGCTGAGGGTCTGCCAATCCTGGGCAGTATAAACGGTCAGACAGCGATGACCGCAATTGACGCCCAGCGTTACATAAAAGCTGCCGGTCAGTTCCATTCTCAGCTTTGCAGGGACGAATATACGATTCTTGTCATCCAGTTTTGCAGGGAATTTACCGATCATCGTGGCTCACCTCCTCCATTTTGCTCCACTTTGCAACCATTTTGCTCCACGTAAGCCCAGTATAAACCCTGCTTCGCGAAAAATCAACCTTTTTTTGCAAAAATTTTCACTTTTTTTGTAAAAAACCGGAGAATTCCTAACTTTCGTACATTTGTTCTATAACGTTAGGAACGAAAACGCAGTTCTCCCCCCTGCAGTACACCTTGAATTTTTGTGCATTTGCGGTTGGTGTTGATCAAATAATCCGACAGAGCGCCCTCCACATTCTGCTCCACCAGGCGGCGCATATGCCGCGCGCCGTCCTTTGGGCTGCACTGTTTGCTCAAATGCTGCGCCAGCTCCTTCGGCAGCGTCAGCAGTATGCCCGACGCGTGCATTCGCTGCTGCAGCTGCGTCAGATATTTCTGTGCAATCGCCGCCATCGCGTCCTCACACAGTGGACGGAAGCAAACAATTCTGTCCAATCTTCCCAAAAACTCCGGTGTAAACGTGTGGCTCAGGGCGTTCTCCATCTCCTTTTCCCTGCCCGCGGGACGAAAACCCAGACCATCACTGCGAAGCTGACCGCCCACATTGGAGGTCATTGCCACAATGGCATTACGAAAGCTGACTCTGCGTCCGTTGGAATCTGTCAGCTGCCCTTCCTCCATAATTTGCAGTAATATTCCCGCCACATCTGCGTGGGCTTTTTCCAGCTCATCCAGCAGCACCAGAGAGTAGGGTTTTCTGCGCACCGCTTCCGTCAGCTTGCCGCCCTCCTCATAACCAACATATCCGGGAGGCGCGCCGATCAGCCGAGAAACAGAGTGCTTTTCCATATATTCTGTCATATCTAAACGGATCATCGCATCCTTTGCGCCAAACAGTTCCTCCGCCAAGGCGCGGCACAGCTCCGTTTTACCAACGCCGGTAGGACCGGTCAGCATCAGGCACGCCACCGGTCTGTTTTGATCCCGAATTCCGGATAGTCCCCGCCGCACCGTTTCTGCAACAGCACGCACCGCCTCTTTCTGACCGATGACCTTCTCCTCCAGCCGATCCTCCAAATGCAAAATTTTATCCCGCTCGTCAACACTCAGGCTGCCCACCGGAATTCCCGTTCTGGCAGATACCGCCCACGCCACATCTGCGCCGCTGACACTGCGGCTGCGTCCCGGATTCCCTCTGGATGCCAGTTTTTGCATTTTATCCCGCAGCTCCGCCGCCTTCTCAAACTTGCTCTCCCTAACCGCATTGCTGAGCTCTTGCTCCAATTCCTGGCGTACCGTGCTGTTCTTGCCCTGATACATCTCCTCCATTCTGGCGTGGGACGCTCCCTCGTCCAGCAGGTCGATAGCTTTATCCGGCAGGTATAGCTCCGGCAGATACCGTACCGACAGCCGGATCGCTTCGCTGATCGCCTCCTCACTGATACGTATGTGATGGTGCCGCTCAAGTCCCGGCTTCAAGCAGTGTAAAATAGCCGATGTTGCCTCCACAGAAGGCTGCTCTACCATCACCGGACGGAATCTGCGATCCAGCGCCGGATCTTTCTCAATGAATTTGCGATACTCCGTCAATGTGGTCGCACCCAGCATTTGCAGCTCGCCGCGACCCAGAGCAGGCTTGAATATATTCGCCGCATCAATGGCGCCCTCCGCTGCGCCGGCGCCTACGATGGTATGCATTTCGTCCACAAACAAAATCACATCACCGCTGCGCCGCACCTCTGCCAATACATCCCGCAGCCGTTCCTCAAATTCACCGCGGTACTTTGTTCCCGCCACCAAATTTGCCATATTCAGGCTGACCAGCCGCTTGTCTTTTAGCTGGGGCGGCACGTTGCCCATAGCCATTCGTTGGGCAAGTCCTTCGGCAATGGCCGTTTTGCCCACACCCGGTTCGCCAATCAGCGCAGGGTTGTTTTTATTCTTACGGCTTAGAATGCCGATCACCATATCGATTTCTCTGTCCCGTCCCACCACCGGCTCCATACCGGATGCCTTCAACACCAGATCTTCGCTGAATTGTTCCAACAGTTTCGTAGCTACCGCCTCCTTTTTTTGCCTTACCGGTGCATCCTTCTGCCATTGCAGATAATCCACCGTCCGTGTAAACACCTCATCCGCATCCACCTGTGCGAAGCAGAGCATATCCAGCGCCGCCGTTTTTCGGCAGCGAAGCATTGCCAGCAGCACGTGAACACAGTCCACTTCCTTACTTCCCAGCCGTACCGCCTCTTTCGCTGCCAGCCGCAAAATTTTCCTGGCAGAACCGGTAAAGCCCTGCGGCAGCGGCAGGCTGGCAGTCCCAACTCCGTATAAAAGGGATGCCATTTGCCCCATAATGCCCGGATCCAGACCTGCTCCGCACAAGATCCTTCCCGGCCAGCTGCTGCCTTCCAGCATTGCCAGGAGAATATGCTCGCTGCCAATATAGCTATGTCCTCTTCTTCTTGCCTGGGCAAAAGCAGCACGCAGCAGTGCATCCGCATCCGTAGAATAATTCACGGCGATCCCCTCCTTATCCGCAAATTCTCACCACGGGTTACAAAAAATATACGAATCTTTAAAAAAAGAATTGCATTTTTAAAAAACCGTGCTAGAATATAGTTGCATAGCGTGTTTCGCAAATGCGCAAAAACATATATTGGAGGAAAGATTCATGGCTTACAATATCACTGATGCTTGTGTAAAGTGCGGCGCTTGCGCTGACAGCTGCCCCGTCGAGGCTATTTCCGAGGGCGAAGACAAGTACGTCATCGATGCTGATATCTGTGTCAGCTGTGGCGCTTGTGCTGACAGCTGCCCCACTGAAGCTATCGAGGAAGGCTGATTCATTTGAATCCGCAGTCAGTCTGCGCTACCGGGACCCGGTTCGCGCAGACTGATTTTTTATAAGTCTACAGGTTGGAGGACGTTATGGAATACCTGAATAACGGATACTCTCTGAATATCGCCCCCAATACTTTTCCCTTAAGCACGGATTCCATTTTGCTGGCGGATTTTGTCAGGCTGCCGAAAAACGCCAAGGTTTTGGACCTGGGCTCCGGCTGCGGAACGCTGGGTCTTCTGCTATGTGCCAAGGATGCTTCCTGTGCAGTTACCGGCATTGAGCTGAATGAAGCCGCCCATACCGCTGCATTGGAGAATATTCAGCACAACGCACTGCAAGAGCGTCTATTGAGTATATGCGCCGACCTGCGCAGCATCCCCAGTCATTTTTCTCCCGGCAGCTACACCTGCTGTGTATCCAATCCCCCGTACTTTACCGGCGGACCTGCCAGTAAAACTGCACCGCAGGCACGGCGGGATGATAACTGCACCATTCAGGAACTGTTCGCTGCCGCCGCCTGGGCGACACGTTACGGCGGCGATTTCTTCTTAGTCCACAAACCGGAACGGCTGGCAGAAATCTGCGCCTGCGCCAGTAAAGCCGGTCTTGAGCCGAAGCGGCTGCGTCTTGTCCGCCACGATCCCAATGCCGAGGTAAGTCTGATCCTGCTGCAATGCAGAAAAGGCGGCAAGCCGGGGCTTTTATGGGAGGAGCTGTGCCTGCACAATGCAGACGGCACACCCTCGGACAGTTACAAGAAAATTTACCATCTTTAGGAGGCTACATATGGCCGGTATGCTATATCTCGTCCCCACCCCCATCGGCAATCTGGGGGACATTTCTATTCGCTGCAGACAGACGCTGGAGCAGGCGGATTTCATCGCCGCAGAGGATACCCGCGTCACGCTGAAGCTGCTGAACCATCTGGGCATCAAAAAAAGCCTTGTCAGCTACTACGAGCATAACAAGGCATTTAAGGGCAATGTGATTTTAGACCGGATCATCGCCGGCGAGACCTGCGCACTGGTGTCCGATGCCGGCAGTCCTGCCATCTCCGACCCCGGTGAGGAATTGGTCAAGCTGTGCGCAGAGCACGGCATCACGGTGTGCGCCATTCCCGGTCCTTGCGCTGTGATCACTGCGCTGAGTATTTCCGGTCAGAGCACCGGCAGATTCTGCTTTGAGGGCTTCCTCTCCACCGCGAAAAAGAGCCGTCGGGAGCATCTGGAAGCCCTGATCGGCGAAACAAGGACGATGGTTTTCTACGAAGCGCCTCATAAGCTGCTGAACACCTTAGAGGATATGGCAGACACCTTTGGTGCAGACCGCCCCATCAGTCTGTGCCGTGAGCTGACCAAGCTCCACGAGGAAGTGGTACGCACCACCTTGGGCGAAGCCATTGCAAAATACACGGAGAATCCTCCCAAGGGCGAATTCGTCCTTGTGGTTGCCGGTGCGCCGGTGCAGGAGAAAGTTCAGCCCACCGCTGACGACGCCGCCAAGCGGGTCACCCAGCTGATGGAATCCGGCATTTCCCGTAAGGATGCCATCAAGCAGACCGCCAAGGAATTGGATCTGCCGAAAAATGTGGTATACGACGCCGCATTGACGATTGAATAAAAAACGACCTCCCGGACAAGCTATGCTTGACCGGGAGAAAAAACTTTTCAAAACAGGTAAAAATTAGCTTGACTTTTGGCGCAAAATGGGTATAATGAAATCCGTGCTTGGCGCATAGTGCCGACATAGAGGATTAGTGTAACGGTAGC
>JAZNNE010000024.1:0-9703 GCA_045580125.1 Faecousia sp.
CAAGAAGATGTACCCGACATATATAGCGATGAGTTTGACTTAGGATAATTATAAAGAAAGGAGAACACAAGAGATGATTATAAGATTTTCAGCAAATACAAATGCAAATGGTTGGCGGCAACAATTAGAAATTGATACGGATAAAAAACAATATAAGTTTGGTGCATTCCTATTCCACTATGCGGATGTAAATAAAATGACAAAACAACAATTACAAGAAATTGTAACCGCCTTAAATGACAACGGTTATGAATGCATTAAATAATAGCTATAAAAGAACGGAGGCATATTGCCTCCGTTACTTACCTGCGGTGCAGAAATATTACCGCAGCTTTGAGATAATAATCCAATCAGTACATTCAGCACATACACATCAGCACATACTGGTCATACCAGTTCCAAAAAGAACAGTTCGACACAAGTCATTAAGCACAAACGGGTCATTCATTCATCCAATCAATCGACCACTTCCCTATTGAATTACTAGACTTGTATTACAAAGAGAGAAGCAACTAATAACAATAATACTATTATCGAAGCAAGGTGCTATCGCTACGGAATGAGTAAATATAGTCCCGTGATAATTTGGTGGTCAATACGGGTTGACCTTCGGCTCCACCATAACGCACACAGACGAACCCCAAGGGTTCGTACACGGTGGGTTGTGCTCTACCAAATAAAAATACCACCCGGGCGGGTGGTATTTTTGTTTGATAAAATCAAGGAATGGGAATCGAACCGAACCAAATGCGACGCGGATGAGCGTCGCCGGCAAGGGCTAGACCGAGCCGAACATTTATTTTTGCCTTAGGCAAAAATGCAAATCGATTCCCCTCGGCTCCACATATAGAGATCCTCAATCACTTCTAACTAGCTCATTAAGTTCTATCCTTATAATTCCTTCATAATCATCAATATCGCAACCATTATATACCGATATTGTATCTTTTCCAATTAGGATTTTCTGCAAGTAATTTACTGATGCGATATATTCATAGTGACTATATGTATAGCACTCAACTCGATACCCTTTATTCAATTCTCTAGACCAGTCTGGGCTGCTATAATCATCAATATATGAACCCAGCGAAATATTGTCAGTATTTTCTAAGCCACGGAGCCAAGTGTTGGTACGATATTGATAACCATAGTACATAAAATCCAAATAAAGCTGCATATCCTCTACCGGTGTTTTTTCCAATATTTCTATTCCAACATGGTCAGGATCGTGTTTTGATGGAGTTGCGAAAACAAAATATCCGCTAATGTCCCATATACTTGATTGTATATCGCTTGTGTGGTAGATTTCCCAGGTACCATCCTCTGCGTGAAAGTTACAATGCAATGTAATATTCAAATAGTCTTTGCAGTATTTATGTTCACACTCTGCAGTCAAATAATATGTATCTGTGCCAATTTCTAATTCTGTGTTTCTATCGTAACATTCAACATTAGACAGACTATCAACAAAAATAGCGTCTAGATATGAAATAATTTCTTCATTGGTCAATTCAAACCCAGTAAGTGGAGTAAAGTATACACCTGTCGATTCACCGTCAACATCGAATTCGCAATTATCAAGTATCCAACCTTCGTTGTAAAGTCCGTACTCTAAAACCAAATTAACATTTCCTTCAACGCGAAACTTGCTATCTGTTGGATTTGTAATCGACAACGATATATATATTCTATCCAGATTATTATTCCCGTCGATCTGTCTCTTTTTAATCGATGCTGAATCGATTAAAAAACCGTCAAAGTTGTTTTTAAAAAAGTGATGTTGACTTAAGTCATTTATTATTTCATCTTCACTTTTTACAGGTAACCGATGGTCACTATTTTCGCAAGCAAAAAGAGTTACAACGGTCAAAAGAACAACCAATATAAATATTATTCTTTTACTCATGTCTTTCTTTCCTCCAAATAAAAAGGTGCACAACCGAAGCCGTGCACCAAAAAACGCATTACTCCGATTGTTGCCACACAATTCTCAGGTCATCAATACAAGGATGCCAAAGTAGGAGAACGCGTTTTTTCAGATAGAAAAACACTCTCTCCTTGCATTAACAACCTGATATTGAATTGTGTGGCACTAATACTATATCACATTTTTCTGTTAGTTGCAATACTTTTGAGGGAAAAAAGCAGAGCAATACCAACATCTTGCTTTGCTTGTATTTTGCTGAACAAATAAAAATATTTCCTCGTTAATCGAGCGGTCAGGACTGTTTTCTCCTCGGCTCCACCAAATAAAAAGACCACCCGTATGGGTGGTCTTTTTTATTCAGCCAAACTGCAAATATACCGATAAGCCGTTACCAATCCGCCGCTAAGCAATATCCCGCCGATAATATCAGATAACCAATGTACTCCGGAAATAAGCCGTCCCAGCACCATAAAAGCAATAAACAGCATAACGGCGACGGTTAGCATACATCTGAGAACCGTATTGCTGATTCTGCAGCGCAACTGCAGTATTGTCGTTGGCATAATGCATAGTACCAACAATGTCGTAGAAGAAGGATAAGAAGCCTCCAAAACACCGTTAATCAATATTGGTCTGTAATTCACAACGATCTCTTCAAATAGCAAATAGGCGGCAAAAACCACAATATAAAATCCGCCAAGCACGAGAATACTGGCATCCACGCGTTTTATGCTTTTACGCCGTATCCACTGCACCAGTCCCAGTGCAGCAAAGGCAAAGCCGCACCCCACCGGAATCAGTCCCAGCCAGTCGGTGATGTTGTAAAGGGTCAAATGAACGCCTGTAAGTTTATGGACAAAGCCATTCACTGCCGAGAATCCCACACAAGAATCATTGGGTCCGATCCGGCTGACATTGACACTGCTAACTGCGATCGTCCATAGTGCAAACGATATCAGAAACGCTATGCTCGCAAATAAGTATTTTTGATTCTTTTTCATAGTAAAAACCTGCCTCTATATATTTGACTTTCGTCAAGATACATTCTAGAGGAAGGAAATTTACTTTATCAAGAAACGTGCGGTAACATTGGCGACACGGATCGTGTCATTTCCCTTTCAACAGGGTCAATACCTTGATGGTCAGGAAAACAAACAGGAATATCGCAGCGTAAGGCTGCCGAGCGGCAATAAATAAAACGGTTGCTGCGGCACCAAAAAGGATCGATAATTTATATTTGATACCCAACCAAAAACTTCGTTGGCAGTTCTGCAATGTCAGCAGGAGGATACCAAAGGCGGACAAGCTGATCACGGCAACCAAAGATAAGCACCGCAGATATGAGGAAACATTGCTCAAAAACAACAAGGAAGTATGCTCAATAGCCCCATCAGCGGTTTGTCCAAAGAACGGCAAGAACAGTAACATTGCCGCGCCGATATCCAAAAAACCAAAAAGCATATCGCAAATGCGAATTTTGGCTTGCTTGGAATCCTCTTGTGCGATGGTCAGGATCTCATCACCGGACAGAAGCGTATCTACAGTAACACCGTAAAACTTTGCGATCTGCTTCAGTGAGTCAATGCTGGGATATCCCCTTCCGGATTCCCACTTGGATATAGCAGTTCTGGACACATACAAAGCCTGCGCCAATTCCTCCTGAGTGATTCCTCTGGATTTTCTTAATTGCTGTAATTTTTCGTTAAAAGTCATAGCATTTTATCCTCTGGAGTGTTGGAGCAGGGTCTTATGAAACCGCTGCGTCCTGTATAGCCGCTGGCAGGTGCAGTATGAAGATGTTTTTCAAGTAGTACATCTTATCACCTCATCCCCAAAATAACCCATATTTTCTGCGCTGTCAATTGGATTTCATAATTTTGGTATTGAAGATACCACGAATTGGTAATATATTAATAAAAAGAAATTTGAAAGGAGGGTTAATATGCCTTGGATCATAGCTGCAGCAGTGATCGTGCTGATCTTGCTGATCAGCAGATTTACCTACAAGATATGTTTTCTTGCTGCAAAAAAGCGCATTGAGAATCCTTATGAAGTTATAGATGACCCTCAATTCCGTGCCGTTCAGCATTTGATGGATAAGAGCACCCGTATTATGGAAAGCACGCAGTGCGAGCATGTAACGACCCGCTCCCACGATGGGCTGACCCTCCACGGAAGATATTATGACATAGCCAAGGATGCGCCGGTCATTATCGTCTTTCACGGCTATCGCAGTCAGGCGATTCGCGACGGTGCAGGCGGTTTTGCACTAGGTCTGAAGCTGGGATACAACGTACTGGCGGTGGATCAGCGGGCCCACGGAACCAGTGGTGGAAGAGTCATCAGCTTTGGGGTCAAAGAGCGCTACGACTGTCTGCAGTGGATCGAATATGTGCGCAGCCGTTTTGGTACGGATACGCCGATTTTCCTTTGCGGAATTTCTATGGGCGCGGCTACTGTTTTGATGAGCGCCTCTCTGGATCTTCCGGAGAATGTACGCGGAATTATGGCGGATTGCCCCTATTCTTCCCCGTCGAAAATCATTCGAAAAGTATGCAAAGATATTCGCATCCCCCCTTCTGTCGCATTTCCGTTTCTCTGGCTCGGCGCGCTGATATACGGCGGCTTTCGCCTTGGCAGCTGCGACGCAGTATCAGCGGTCAGGAACACAAACATTCCGATACTCCTGATCCACGGCGAAGATGACCGCTTCGTTCCCTGCGAAATGAGCAAGGAAATCTATGAAAACTGCAAAGATCACGCACAGCTGCACACCTTCCCCGACGCCGGACACGGATTAAGCTATATTATCGATCACGTCAGATACGAAGAAATTTGTCTTAAGTTTCTGCAAGAGGTTATTTGACACGTTGACCTGAGAGTGTTATACTGTTTACAGATATAGATTGGAGGTATGGCTATGAAAAAGAATATCATTACCATCAGCCGTCAGTTCGGCAGTGGTGGCCGTACGGTTGGACGTATGGTTGCAGAAAAGCTTGGCATACCGTTTTACGATAAGGAACTGGTGGAGCAGATTTCCCTGGAATCCGGTTTTGCCCCCAAATTTGTCGAGGAACACGGCGAACACGCCCCCGGCAAGTCTAAATTCTCCTATGCCTTTGCCGCACAAGGTGTACCCGGCGTGATGAACGGAATGTCTACAGCGGATTTTCTTTGGCATATCCAGTGCAGTACGATCATTCAATTGGCAGAGGCAGGTCCCTGCGTGATCGTCGGCAGAAATGCGGACTACATTCTCAAAGACAGATCCGATGCGCTCCACGCCTTTGTTCACGCCGATTTACAGCAGCGTGCGGATCGAATCGTCAGGCTGTACGGCGAGTCAGAAAAGAGTCCCCAGGCAAGATTACAGGAAAAAGATAAACGCCGTGCTCTGAATTACCAGCATTATACCGGCAGAACTTGGGGCGCTGCTGAAAATTACGATGTTTGTCTGAATGCGGGCAAAATCAGTCTGGAAGATGCGGCGAATATTATCGTTTCGCTTGTAAATGAATAAACGAAGCTCCCGAAATGCTTTCCATTTCGGGAGCTTTTATTTACTGTTTAAGCTTTTTCGGTTCAAAGCTCATCATCAGACATGCCAGCGATGCCAAGGTCAGAACGGCGGAAATCTCGTAGATCCAGCCCACAAGCCCGATGCGACCGATTCCGAACACCACGATCCGGAAGAAAATGGCGATGGGAAAGGCGTATACATACGGTTGCTTGTTCGGCAGATATCCACCGGCACAGCCGACAAGGATCAGCGCCGATACGGGATACCAAATGACGCTGAGAATGATTCTAAGGAAATTGCCGGAGCCGAAGTTGCCAAAGAACAGGAAAATGCAGAACATTAGACCAATGATCGCAAAAAGTCCCGGCGCATTCCATTTCATAAAGTGAATCAATACGATATAAGCGATCATCAGGATCATAGGCAGAAACAGACAGAAAACTGCTTCCAAAAAGCCTACGGAGACCAATCCCCGCATACCAAAATAGTACACAAGAAGCGCAAACAGCGCACCGGCCATACACAGCACAGATGCTTTCGTCCACGGGCTCTCAGGGGACATTGCATAGCGATTATACTGTTTTAGTTGCATAAACTGCCTCCTTTATGTTCTTCTGTCCGTCAGGCTTGCAGCAAGCTCTGCCAGAATACCCGGCTCTTCAAATGCATCCAAAGCGGAAAGCGCCGTATCCGTGTATGCGCGTACAAGTTCTTCACATTTTTCAAGACCGCAAAGCTGAACAAATGTATTCTTCTGCGCGTCAGTACCGACACCCTTACCCATTTCGTCCTTTGTGCCGATGACATCCAGCATATCATCACGAATCTGGAATGCAATGCCAAGCGCGCCGGCAAAGCTGGCAGCGGCATCGATCTGCTCCTCCGTGCCGCCGGCGGCGATGACACCCAGGACGCAGGCGGCGTTGATCAGCGCACCGGTCTTTCGTGACTGGATGTTCAGGATCTCTTCCTCGGTGCATTCCCGTGATTCACTGCAGATATCCAGCACCTGACCGCCTACCATACCCAAAGAGCCGGCGCATTCGCTCAATACGCTGATGGCGAATGCCATATCCTGGGGCTGTGCCAGTTGGGCGGTGGCGGCAACGGCAAATGCATCGGTCAGCAGTGCATCGCCGGCAAGGATCGCCATTGCTTCGCCATAAACTTTGTGGTTGGTGGGTCTGCCGCGGCGAAGATCGTCGTTGTCCATACTGGGCAGATCGTCGTGGATCAGACTGTAGGTATGGATCATTTCCACGGCCGCTGCAAAGGGTGCGCCGATTTTCCAGTCTGCGCCGCAGATGCGGCAGAATTCAAAGGCCAGGATCGGTCTTAAACGCTTGCCACCTGCCAGAAGACTGTACTCCATTGCGGAAAAAAGATCTTTTTGCGGCTCTTCGTGGAAGCGGACATACCAATCTTCCAGATATTTTTCGATATACTCCCGGTACAGACCGGTCTGTTCCTTAAGCTTCATCGGAAAAATCCTCCATCTGGGGGCTTCCGTCAGCCGCTGCGGTAACTTTTTTGATCTGCAGCTCTGCTTCGTCCAGAAGCTTTCCGCAGCTTCTGACCAGCTCTGTGCCCTCCTGGAACAGCTTCAGGCTCTCGTCCAGAGCTACGTCGCCCCGTTCCATCGCCCGAACAATTTGCTCCAGACGCTGCATAGAGCTTTCGAAGGTTATATTCTTTTCGTTCATTGCCCTCTCCCCTTTCATTCGGTTACTGTGGCGCGAATATTTCCGTCGCTGACACGAATGGAAATAGTGTCATCCTGCTTTACCTGCTGCACCGACCGTAACACATCGCCGTTTTCCAATTGCGCAATGGCATAGCCTCTTGTCATAACCTTCAGCGGGCTCATTGCATCCAGCTTGGCGGTCAGCTCCACAAAGCTGCGTTTTTCCCTTTCAACACCGCGTATATGCGCTGAAACCAGCCGGTTGCTTAAAAGTACGGTATCCTTGCGCTTTTGTTCCAGATAGCCGGTTGGTGAACAAAGCGCAGGACTTGCCGCCAAGGCCGCCAGGTGCTGTTTGGCGCCCCTAACTTGCCGCGACAATGCGGTAGCCATTGCGGAAGATATGCTGTCCAGCATTTGGCGCAGCGCGTCCTGGTCGGGCACAGCCAATTCCGCCGCATTGGACGGCGTAGCAGCCCGAAGATCGGCGACGAAATCGGAGATCGTAACATCCGGCTCGTGTCCAACTGCGGAAATGACGGGAATTTTAGAATCAAATATCGCCCTTGCGACGATTTCGTCATTAAATGCCCACAGATCTTCAATGGATCCGCCGCCTCTGCCGACGATCAGCAAATCAGCCAGCCTGTGATAATTCGCATAGCGGATCGCGGATGCGATTTCTGGCGGCGCTTCCGCACCCTGCACCCGAACCGGCAACAAAATCGCCCTGGTTAAGGGATAGCGCTTGCGCAGAATCCGCAGCATATCGTGAACTGCGGCGCCGGCAGAGCTGGTTATGATGCCAATGACTCCGGGGTATTTGGGCAGCGGCTTCTTGTGCATCTGGTCAAACAGTCCTTCTGCTGCAAGCTTTGCTTTCAGCTGCTCAAATGCTGCGTGAAGATCACCGATTCCGTCTACGCTCATTGCATTGATGTAGAGCTGATACGCGCCGTCCCGGGGGAAAACGGAGATTTTACCCAGTGCGATCACCTTCATACCGTTTTCCGGACGAAAGCGCAGCTTAAATGCATTGCCCTTGAACAGAACACATTTCAGCGCACCGCCCTCATCTTTCAGCGTGAAATAGTGATGTCCGGAGGGATACAGCTTATAATTGCTGATTTCGCCGCGGACAGCGACGTTGGCAAGTCTCGGATCCGCGTCCATTCTGGAGCGGATATATTCATTGATCTGCGTGATGGACAGGATCGTTTGCTCCATATTACGTCTCCAGAAGTCTTTGTGTAAGTACGGCTACACCGATTGCGTTATCGGTGGAATATTTCGGTTCGCAGAATATGGGATTCAGCTCCTGCAGCTCCTGCCGGAGCATGGAGTTCGACGCAACACCGCCGGAGAACACCACTTCCAGCCCGGGATATTGCTTTCTGGCATTTTCCGTTGCCTTGCGAACAGCATAAACAAGACAGCGCAAGGCATAGGCTGCCGTTTCCGCCGCGTTGCCGGTGTGGTATTTCTGCACCTTATTCTCCAAACCTGATAACGAAAACTCAAATTCAGGACATTTTACCTTGTGAAAGTCAGTTCCTGCGGCATTTTGACTCAATGCGTCCAGATGCTTACCGGACGGGAAAGGCAGATTCAAAAGCTGTCCGGTTCGGTCGATCAGCTGACCGGCAGAAATATCTGTGGTGCCGCCAATGCGGGTGCAACGGACGTTTCTCCCCTCCGGCTCTACCAGCAGCAGTTCTGTAGTTCCACCGGACAGATGCCACGCCAGATGGGGTTTGCCCATAAGATCCATTCGTCCGGCGCTCCAAAGGGATGCTGCAACGTGCCCCTGCTGATGTGAAACCTCAAAAAGCGGCACATTCAGCAAATCGCTGAGCATACGGGCGTGGGACGACCCAACGAGAAAGCATGGCATATAGCTGCCCTGGACAGCTCTCGGACGGGTGGAAACGCCGATTGCTTTTATCTGGGCAGTATCAATATGGGAAAACAGCCTGCCAGAAAGCTCCGGCAGGCTTTTGATATGATGAAATACCGCATCAGACTGACGCAAGCCCAGCTGTCCGTGCTTAACGGGCAGCAACTGGGAGCAATTAACACCATCAACTCCGTCGTAGAAGGCAACGGAGGTGGTATAATTGCTGGTATCAAATGCAATGACGCTCATTTTACTTCCTCGGGGGTCAAGCTTCTTACATAGCTGCCAAGGATGCCGTTGACAAAGGCACCGGTATCACTGCCGTCGTACTTTTTGGCAAGACGTACCGCTTCGGATACGGCAACGCCGGCAGGAACGTCCGCAACGTTCTGGATCTCATAGATCGCCAGCTGCATAATCGTTCTCGCCAGTCTGGAAATGCGGGAAACATCCCAACCAATCGAATACTTCTGAATCTGTTCATTCAGTTCGTCCGCCCTGTTGGCTACACCGGAGACAACATTATCAATGTAAGAAAGCTGTGCGCGGCTGGGGCGCTCTGTATAGACATCATTTTCTTCCGAGAGCTTCTGATAATATTCCTTCTGCAGTCGGTTTGCGACAACTGCTTCGGGCTCTTCAAGTCGGATCGTAGCCATGTCGTTCTGTGAG
>JAZNNE010000025.1:0-4006 GCA_045580125.1 Faecousia sp.
AAAAAAGGTTTTTAGAAAATAAAAAAATCCAGAAAGCCCAAGCCATTCCTGGATTTTTGCTCTTATTTTCTCTTGCGGCGGCGTCGGACAACAATCAATCCGGCAACCACGCCCACAACAACCACCGCAACGATAATGTACGGCGTTGCCGAGGGATTTTCTGCAGTCTTTGTGGCGGCCTGATACAAGCCCTCCACATACCGGGTAGTTTCCTCGGACAGATAGGCGTACGCCGTTCCGTTTTCCAAGACTTCCTCGCTGGGATAGACGATCTCGCTTTCTGCCAGATAGTCTTCCATATAATCACGCGCCTCGGAAATCGGCGATGCGTAGCAGATATAGTCCATATTTGCGCCGGAGATCTCCGGATCGGTCAGGAAATTGATAAACTTCTCCGCCGCATCCTTCTCCTGGCAGCACTTAGGAATACACATTGCGTCGGTAAACAGGTTGAAACCCTGCTCCTGGGGCAGGAAGAATGCCAGATCCTCGTTTTCTTCCATCATCAGCACACAGTCGCCGGCATAATAAGGTGCGATCCAAGCTTCCTCATTTTGCATAATGGAATAAATCTGGTCCATTACATACTGCTGCACCAGCGGTCTTTGCTCCTTGAGCTTTTCTGCGCAGGCATCTAGCTCCGCTTTGTCCGTGGTGTTGACGCTATAGCCCAGTAAATATTGGGCAATGCCAAAAGCATCTCTGGAGTTGTCGATCATCAGGATCTTGCCTGCGTAATCTTCATTCCACAGCAGCTCCCAGCCGGTTACGTCCGCTTCGTCAACATACTTGGTGTTGTAAAGGATACCCACCGTGCCCCAGGTATAGGGGACGGAGTATTTATTCTCGGGATCATAGTCAGGGTTCTTGAACCGGTCGTCCACGTACTGGAAATTGGGAATATTGTCAAAATTCAGCTCCACAAGCATATCCGACTGGATCATCCGGTCGATCATATAGTCCGACGGAATGATCACGTCTACCGTGATACCGCCGTTACTGAGCTGAGAGTACAACGCTTCGTTGGACTCGTAATAAGACATATTCACCTTGATATTGGGATACTTTTCCTCAAACGCAGCAATAATATCCAATGTTTCATCGCTGCCGTCTGCCATATTCATACCCCAGTTTTTCACGTTCAGGGTGATTTGCTCCTGCTTATTGCCAAAGATCAGGAAGCAGCAGCCCACCAGCAGGCAAACCGCCAGAACACCGGCAAGGCAGCGACGCAAAACCATTCTTCCTTTGGATACGGAGCGCATCGTTTCCCGTTTGCGACCGGCACGCAGCTGCAGCAGATTCATCGCCACCATCAGCACAAAGATCAGCAGGAACAGCAAGGTAAACATGGCATAGACCTTGTTCTGAATAGGCTTCTTGGTATAGGTGTAGATTTCAACCGGTAAGGTAACGAAATCAGAGCCGGTTACGAAATAGCTGATAACGAAATCGTCCAGGCTCATGGTAAAGGTCATAATACCGCCGGAAACAATACCCGGCAAGATTTCGTGGAGAGTTACCTTGAAAAATGCCTGTGCGGGGGTGCAGCCCAGATCCATCGCAGCATCTGTCAGACTGCCGTCCATTTGCTGCAGCTTGGGCATAACATTCAGGATCACATAGGGCAGACCGAAGGTAACGTGGGCGATCAGCAGCGTCCAGAAGGTCAGACTTTCCCGCCGCCCCAGCAAGCCGGTACCCACAAAGACGAACAGCAAGCTAAGGCTGACACCGGTAACAATATCCGGATTCGTCATAGGGATATTGGTCATGCTCATAACTGCCTTGCGCATCCTTGGCTTCAAGCTGTGGATGCCCACCGCCGCCACCGTACCAAAGGCAACGGAAACCGCCGTAGACAGCAGCGCGATCAGAATGGAGTTGCCCAGCAAGCGCAGCAGATCTTCGTCCTTGAACAGCTCTGCATACTGCCGCAGGGTGAAACCTTCAAATTTGGACAGCCCTGTACCTGTATTGAACGATGCTACGATCAGCACCACCATAGGGATATACAGGAAAATGAACATCAAAACGGTGAGGATACGGTTCGTTTTTTTCATACGATGACACCGCCTTCCTCATCGCCGCCGAAGCGGTTCATAATGCCGGTGCAGACAAATACCAGCGCCATCAGCACCAAGCTCAGCACCGCACCCAGATTGGGGTTGTCGCCCTGCTTGAACAAACGCTCGATCAGGTCGCCGATGAGCACGGTATCCGTTCCGCCCAGCTTTTGAGAGATATAGAAGGTGGAAACAGCAGGCACAAATACCATCGTGATGCCGGAGAAAATACCGGGCATGGACAGCGGCAGGATGACCTTCACGAAGGTTTTTGCCGGGGTGCAGCCAAGATCTTCCGCCGCCTCAATAAGGCGATGATCCAGCTTGACCAGCGTGGCATACAGCGGCAGGATCATATAGGGCAGATAGTTATACACCATACCCATAATCACCGCGCCGGGTGTGCGGATCAGCCGAAGCCTGCCAATTCCAACGACATCCAACAGATTGTTAATAATGCCGTTATCCTGCAATAGCTCTGCCCACGCCAGTGTTCTGAGCAAAAAGCTCATACACATAGGCAGCATTACCAGCATATACAGGATCTTCTGGACAACCGGACCCCGATGGGCGATATAATACGCCACGGGATAGCCCAGAATCAGGCAGATCAGTGCCGATGCCAGAGAGTACAGCACCGACTGTCCCAGCACCGGCAGATACATGCCCAAATCCATCAAATTGCCGAATGTAAACGCGCCGGTTTCCGGATCCGTCAGGGCATAGTAACCCACCACGCCCAGAGGGATCAGCGTAAACGCCAGCATCCACAGTACATAAGGCACACTGAGCAGTACAGACTTATTCTTCCTCATCTTCGGCATCCTCCGTCAGCTCGTCATACTCCGCAGAGTAGGAGCTGTAATCGCCAAACATACCGGAATATTCACTCTTATGCATAATGTGGATATCTTCCGGGTTCAAACGAATGCCGATGGTAGAGCCCTCGCCGTGGAAATCCGTAGTCTGGATCAGCCACTTGAAGCCCTTGAATTCGACGATAATATCGTAGTTCAGTCCTTTAAAGGTTACACCGGTAACGACGCCCACCAGATGTCCCTCTTCCGGAGCTACGATATCAATATCTTCCGGCCGGATAACCACGTCCACGTTTTCGTTGGGGGCAAAGCCCTTATCGACACACTGGAAGGTGCGGCCAAAGAAGCGAACCTTATAGTCAGACAGCATAACGCCATCCAAAATATTACTCTCGCCGATGAAATCCGCCACGAAGGCGTTCTTCGGCTCATTATATATATCCTCGGGTCTGCCGATCTGCTGAATACGACCCTTATCCATAACCACCACGGTATCAGACATAGAAAGCGCTTCTTCCTGATCGTGGGTAACATAGACAAAGGTGATGCCCATCGCCTGCTGGATCCGCTTCAGCTCGATCTGCATATCCTTGCGCAGGCGCAGGTCCAGCGCGCCCAGAGGCTCGTCCAGAAGCAAGACCTTGGGCTCGTTGACCAGAGCTCTTGCAATCGCGACGCGCTGCTGCTGACCGCCGGAAAGCGAATTGATGTGGCGATGGCCGTATCCTTTCAGACTGACGACCTCCAGCATCCGGTTGACCCGCTCGTTTACCTCTTCCTTTGGCAGCTTTGCCACCCGCAGACCGAATGCGATATTGTCAAACACATTCAGGTGGGGAAACAGTGCATAGCGCTGGAAGACCGTGTTGATCTGCCGCTTATAAGGCGGCACATCATTGATGGTCTCCCCGTCAAAGGTAACTGTACCGGAGGTGGGATTTAAGAAGCCTCCGATAATGCGAAGCGTTGTGGTCTTACCGCAGCCGGAGGGGCCCAGTAAGGTTAAAAATTCGTGATCGTTGATATAGAGATTAATACTGTCGAGTATACGCTCCCCGTCGAACTCCATGGTAAGATCCCGGAGCCTGATGAGTTCCTTGGACATTATCCTCCCCCGTTTCT
>JAZNNE010000026.1:0-9036 GCA_045580125.1 Faecousia sp.
TGTATGAATACGTTTGGGAACAGGAGGTGTAACCATGCCCAACATTAAGTCCTCCAAGAAGGATGTCATTCGCTCCAAAGTTGCTTATGAGAAGAACAAGGCTGATAAGTCCGAGCTGAAGACCAACCTGAAGAAGTTCGACGCCGCTCTGGTCGGTGGCGACAAGGCTGCCGCTGAGGCTGCATACAAGGTTGCTGTCAAGGCCGTTGACCAGGCTGTTACCAAGGGTCTTCTGCACAAGAACAATGCTGCCCGTAAGAAGAGCAGCATGACCCTGAAGCTGAACAAGCTGGCCTGATTTCTCTGAAAATATCTCCTTCCGAGCTAAGCTTGGAGGGAGTTTTTTCATTTTATAAGGTTTTTGCGTTAAGGTGCAAAGCCTCCCCTGTGCAAGGGGAGGTGTCAAAAAACTCTGATTTTTGAGGGAGGGGCTGTTACAATCCCTCAGTCTCGCCTGGCGGCGAGCCAGCTCCCTTTGCACAAGGGAGCCTAATGCAATTGCCAAATCCCCAAAACCGTGCTATACTTATTCAAAAGGAGGTGGGAATATGGCAAAGCTAAATGATCCTGTAACCATACTCAAGGGCGTTGGTCCGACCATGGCAAAGCGGTTTGCCCAGCTGAATATCTTTACGCTGCAGGACCTGATCTGCCATTTTCCCCGTGGCTATGAGGATCGCACCCGGTTGATCACCATCGACAAGCTGGAGGTGGACGTTCCCGCCTGCTTCAAGGCCGCGGTGATGAATACCCCCCGCACCGCCCATATCCGCAAGGGTCTGGACATTACCCGGGTGCAAGTGGCGGATCATACTGCCCGACTGAACCTTACCTTTTTTAATAATAAGTTCGCCGCAGAGCAGCTGCGCTACGGCGAGGAATATATTTTCTACGGCGCGGTAACCGGCGATTACGCCGGCTACAGCATCACCAACCCCGTGTTCGAGACGACGAATTCCCAGCCCGTTACCACCCGACGGGTGCTGCCCATTTATCCGCTGACCGCAGGGCTTTCCAATGCCGCGATGCTCAAAGCGGTGCGGCAGGCGCTGAGCATCTGCGACCCGCCGGCGGAGATTTTACCGGAATCGGTGCGCCGGGAACACGGCATTCTGGACGCAGATCGGGCGTATTTTGCCATCCACGAGCCCCAGTCTATGGCGGAGGCGGGGCTGGCGAAAAAACGGCTGATCTTCGAGGAATTTTTCGTGTTTTCCGCAGGGCTTGCCCTGCTGCGTGCCCAGCGGGCGCAGAAAAAGACGAAGCCCTATGAAAAATTGGACTTGCAGCCCTTTTATGACAGTCTGCCCTTTACATTGACCGCGGCTCAGCAGCGGGCAATCGACGAAATCACCTGCGATCTTGGCAGCGGCAAGGCCATGAACCGCTTGGTGCAGGGAGATGTGGGCAGCGGTAAGACGATGATCGCCGCAGCTGCCGCATACTGCACCGTAAAAAACGGTCATCAGGCGGCGATGATGGTGCCTACGGAGATCTTGGCGGAGCAGCACTATCATTCCTTAAATAAATTGTTTGCGCCCTTAGGCGTATCTGTGGCGCTGCTGACCGGCGCTATGACCGTCAAGCAGAAAAAAGATGTGCGCGAGAGCATTGCTGCCGGAGAAGTGCAGCTGATCGTGGGTACCCACGCCCTGTTATCGGAGGCGACGGTGTTTCACGACCTGGGCTTGGTCATCACCGATGAGCAGCACCGCTTCGGTGTTGCCCAGCGGGCGAAATTGTCCGCAAAGGGTCAGGATCCCCATTTGCTGGTGATGTCCGCCACCCCCATTCCCAGAACGCTGGCGCTGTTGCTGTACGGCGATCTGGAGGTGTCGATCATCAATGAATTGCCCCCCGGACGGCAGCCGGTGGAGACGTTTTTGGTGAATGAATCTTATCGGGCGCGGATCAACGCCTTTATCCGCAAGCAGGCGCAGGAAAAGCACCAAAGCTTCGTAGTCTGCCCGGCGGTGGAGGAGAGCGAGGAGCTTTCCGTCAAGGCGGCGACGGTGTGGGCGGAAACCCTGCAGCAGACAGTGCTGCATGATCTTCGCATCGCCCTGATCCACGGACAGATGAAAGCCGCGGAAAAAGAGGCGGCGATGGCGTCCTTTGCCCGTGGAGAAGCGGATGTCCTGGTGGCGACCACGGTGATCGAGGTGGGCGTGGACGTGCCCAATGCAACGCTGATGGTCATTGAGGATGCAGACCGGTTCGGTCTTTCCCAGCTGCACCAGCTGCGAGGTCGCGTCGGTCGCGGCGATGCGAAAAGCTACTGCATTTTGACCTCACAAAACCGCAATCCCGACACTTTGGCGCGCCTAAAAGCCCTGTGCAAGACCACTGACGGCTTCCGTATCGCAGAGGAAGATCTGAAATTACGTGGTCCCGGTGATTTCTTTGGATCCCGGCAGTCGGGTCTGCCTACCTTCCGGATGGCGAATCTGAGTATGGATCTGCAGACCTTGAAAGATGCCCAAACAGCATCTGCCCGGTGGATCGACACTGAAGGTACGGCGCAAACCCCCGAGGGCATCGCCCTGCGAGCGCGCATCGGCGAGCTGTTCCAAAGGGCAGAAGGAACGATGAATTGAGCAAAGCCTCCCTCTGACGAGGGAGGTGGCGCGGCGTTAGCCGCGACGGAGGGAGAGAATTCTCTCCCCCAGTCAAAAATCAAAGATTTTTGCCAGCCCCCTCGTCAGAGGGGCCTTTTTTGCGGCTGGCTGGCATCTACGGAAGAATCAAAGGATTGAATGTAGGGGCGGATGCCTACATCCGCCCGCGGGTCGATGTGGGCATCGACCCATACAAGTTGTGTCTAACAGCTGAATTTTGACTGCATATTGCCGCAAATAAAAAACACTTGTAAAATTGCCCGAAATGATGTAAAATAGTATGACTGATAATTTGCAATTTACCGTTTGGGAGGATATAGAGATGGAAAAACCCATTGTACTTGTGATTATGGACGGCGTTGGCAAGGGCGACGGCGGCAGCGGCGATGCTGTTGTGGTTGCCAAGACTCCTACGCTGGATCATTTGCTGAATACCTGCCCCCATACATACCTGAAGGCCCACGGCACCGCCGTCGGTCTGCCCTCCGATGAGGATATGGGCAATTCCGAGGTTGGACACAACGCGCTGGGCTGCGGTCAGGTATATTCTCAGGGCGCGAAGCTGGTTGGCGAGAGCATCGAAAACGGTGCGCTGTTCGCCTCCGCCACCTGGAAAGAGCTGATTGCCAATGCCGACGGTCGCGCCCTGCATTTCCTGGGTCTGCTGTCCGACGGCAATGTCCACTCCAACATCCATCACCTGATCGCCCTGCTGCGTCAGGCGAAGGCAGAGGGTGTCAAGAAGGCATACTGCCACATTCTGCTGGACGGCCGTGATGTGCCTGCTACTTCCGCGCTGGAGTATGTGGGTATGCTGGAGGACGTGCTGGCGGAGCTGAGCACCGACGGCTGCGACTACGCCATCGCATCCGGCGGCGGTCGTATGCAGGTTACGATGGACCGCTACGAAGCCAACTGGGGTATGGTGGAAAAGGGCTGGCGCACCCACGTGCAGGCTCAGGGTCGCAGCTTTGCATCTGCTGCTGAAGCCATCGAGACCTACCGCGCAGAGACCGGCTGCATCGATCAGGATCTGCCTGCATTCGTGATTGCCCGCGACGGCAAGAGCGTTGCTCCCATCGCCAACGGCGACAGCGTGATCTTGTTCAACTTCCGCGGCGACCGCGCCCAGGAAATTTCTCTGGCCTTCGACCGCAAGGATTTTGATAAGTTCGACCGCGGCGACTACACCGGCGTCAAGTTTGCCGGCATGCTGCAGTACGACGCCGACCTGAACATCCCCGAAAACTACCTGCTGCAGCCCCCTGTCATCACCAACACCCTGACCGAGGTGCTGTGCGCCGCCGGCGTGACGGAGTACGCAGTGTCCGAGACCCAGAAGTACGGTCACGTAACCTATTTCTGGAACGGCAACCGCTCCGGCAAGGTAGACGAGAATCTGGAGGTCTACGAGGAGATCCCCTCCGATGTGATCCCCTTCGAGCAGGCGCCTGCTATGAAGTCCAAGGAGATCACTGAGAAGATGGTTGCCGCAATGGCGTCCGGCAAATTCCAGTTCCTGCGCTGCAACTTCCCCAACGGCGATATGGTTGGTCATACCGGCGTGATGGATGCAGTAGTTTACGCAATGGAGTGCGTCGACAACGGTCTGAAGGCCATTATCGAGGCCGCTGACAAGTACGGCTACACCGTACTGATCACCGCTGACCATGGCAATGCCGACCAGATGACCGAGACCAAGAAGGGCAAGACCTCTGTCCGTACTGCCCACTCTTTGAATTCCGTTCCTTTCATCATCTACGACAAGGACCGCACCTGGACCGTCAAGGACGGCGCCTACGGTCTGGCCAACGTAGCGCCCACTGTGGTAAAGATGATGGGCTTAACCGCACCTTCCTGCTGGGAAGACAGCATGGTCTAAAATACCGAACATTTTGATTAGGAGGTACTGATCTATGATTCGACACAAGAACGAAAACGGCTGCGTCAATGTCAGCACCAGTGTGTACACCGACATCGCCGGAACAGCTGCTACCAATTGCTTTGGCGTTAAGGGTATGGCAGCCCGGTCTTTGAGCGACGGCGTTTATCATCTGCTGCGCAAGGAATCTATGGCAAAGGGCGTCCGCGTGGAATTCAACGAGGACAATACCATTTCCATCGATCTGCACATTATGGTAGACAATGGCGTGAATCTGAACGCCGTAGGTGCTTCCATTATTTCGGAAGTGCGCTATGTGGTTACCAAGCATACCGGTACCCACGTCCGGGCAGTAAATGTTTATATCGATTCTATGATGATCGGTTAATTTGGAGGTAGTCTAAAGTGAAACAAACTATCAACGGAGCCGATCTTCGCAGACTGATCATAAATGCAGCTGCCGGGATCGAGAATAACAAGCAGGCTCTGAATGATTTGAACGTGTTCCCGGTTCCCGACGGCGATACCGGCACCAATATGTCTATGACCATCAATGCAGCTGCGGCTGATCTGCGCAAAGCAGAGGATCCGACGCTGGAGAAGGCTGCTGCTGCCGCCGCTTCTGCAATGCTTCGGGGCGCCCGCGGCAACTCCGGCGTTATTCTGTCGCTGCTGTTCCGTGGCATTTCCAAGAAGCTGAAGGGCATGGAGATCTGCGACGGCACACTGTGGGCTGCAGCACTGCAGGAGGGCGTGAACGCCGCCTACAAGGCAGTTATGAAGCCTGCAGAGGGCACGATTCTGACCGTGGCACGTATGGCTGCTGCCAGAGCTGTCCACACCGCCCGGAAGAACAACAACGTAGAAGCTGTCCACGAGGCCGCCCTTGCGGAAGCAAAGGTGGCGCTGGCAAACACCGTCAACCAGAACCCCGTGCTGAAAAAGGCCGGCGTTGTGGATGCCGGCGGTCAGGGCTGGGTGTTCGCGTTGGAGGCAATGCTGCTGGCGCTGCGCGACCAGGAGATCGTGGTTGCGGCTGCCGCTGACGGCGAGGTTAAGGAAGCTGCGGACTTCTCCGATTTTAACACCGAGGATATTACCTTCACCTACTGCACGGAGTTTATCATCTCCCGTGAGAACAAGCTGGATCCTGAAAAGCTGCGCGATTTCCTGTCCAGTTTGGGCGACAGCCTGGTGCTGGTGGACGACGATGAGATCATCAAGGTCCACGTCCACACCAACGATCCCGGCAAGGCGCTCCACGAGGCGATGGACTACGGTTCCTTTGTTACCGTGAAGATCGAGAATATGCGCCTGCAGCACACCGAAAAGGTGGTTGAGGAAACAGAAAAGGCACCTGCCATCGCAGAGCCGGAAAAACCCTTCGGCGTGGTTTCCGTTTGCGTTGGTGACGGCATCGGCGTAGTGTTCAAGGATCTGGGCGTGGACGGATTGATTTCCGGCGGTCAGACCATGAATCCCAGCACCCAGGACATTCTGGAAGTGGTCAACACCGTTCCTGCGGAGACCGTTTATGTGCTGCCGAATAACAAGAATATTATTATGGCTGCCCAGCAGGTGGATGCACTGACGGAAAAGAACGTTGTGGTTATCCCCAGCAAGACAATTCCTCAGGGCGTTACCGCGATGCTGAACTTCAATCCCGAGGGTACCAACGAGGAAAATGTAGAGGCGATGACCGAGTCCTTGGCAACGGTGGATACCATGCAGATCACCTATGCTGCCCGGGATTCCGATTTTGACGGCTTCCTGATCAACGAAGGCGACTACCTTGCCATGCACGGCGGCGCGCTGTTCGGTACCGGCAAGGATCTGGAGGAGCTGCTGAAGGGTCTGGCAGAGAAGGTCTGCAACGACGGCAAGAGCTATATCACCATTTACTACGGTGCCGACATCACCGAAGAGCAGGCACGCAAGACGGCAGACCTGTTTGCTGAAATTTGCACAGATGCAGATGTGAATCTGCTGTGCGGCGGTCAGCCCGTCTACTACTATCTGATTTCTGCGGAATAAGCGATAAAAACGCCTGTTGACCTCTGTCAGCAGGCGTTTTGCGATATTTTTTATTTACCTGGCATAAACTATTAGGCAAGGAGGGACGGTATGAAGCTTCCAAAAGGCGGGATCATAGGCAAGACTGTGGATCACATCCGGCAGATACAGAAGATGGGAATCCCCGGTCACGCCGCAAATGCGGGCTATTTCATCGTAGTGTCCATATTCCCCGCACTGGTACTGATCCTGAGCATTTTGCGCTATACCGACCTGGATGCCAATGACCTTTTGCGGCTTGTGGAGGGCGTGATCCCGCAGGCACTGATGGGCACGGCGGAAAAGCTGATCGTCAGCACCTATGCACATACTTCCAGCGCGGTGGTTTCCGTATCGGCATTGGGCGCGCTGTGGTCTGCCAGCCGGGGCGTGTACGGTATGCTGACGGGTCTGAATGCCATCTACGGCGTACGGGAGGACCGTGGCTACTGGTATACCCGGGGTATCAGCGTGGCTTATACCTTTGGTCTGCTGCTGGTGCTGCTGCTGACGCTGGTTTTGAACATTTTCGGGGAAGCGCTGCTGGAAATGCTGAAGCAAAGCACGATACCCTTCTTGCAGATCCTGTCCAGTGTGGTGAATCTGCGGTTTTTCCTGCTGTTACTGCTGCAAACGGGGCTGTTTACCGCTATTTTTATGGTATTTCCCAACCGGAAAAACAGCTTTCGGGACAGCGTTCCCGGGGCGTTGCTGGCTAGCTTGGGCTGGCAGATCTTCACGAAGCTGTTTTCTGTGTATGTGGAGTATTTTCGCGGCTATACCAATATTTACGGGTCGGTGTATGCCGTGGCGCTGAGTATGCTGTGGCTGTATTTCTGCCTGCTGATCCTGTTTTACGGCGGCGCGCTAAACCGCTTGCTGATGAAGCGCAAGGAGGGATAGGATGTTTGGCTATGTAACTGCCAATGTGCGGGAGCTGACCAAGGAGCAGCAGCTGCGATATAACGCAGTTTACTGCGGCATTTGCCGCAAGATCCGTCAGCACGCCAATCAGCTGTCCCGACTGGGGCTAAGCTATGATATGGCATTTTTGGCACTGCTGCTGCAAAGCCTTTACGAGCCGGAGGAGACCTCCGGAACCCGGGCCTGCGGTCTGCATCCGGTTCGCCCGAAACAGTGGGTGGACAGCCGGTATATTGAATATGCCGCAGATATGAATGTGGCGCTGGCATACTATAACGCCCTTGACGATTGGCAAGACGACAAAAAGCTGACCGCTAAGCTGCTGACCGGGGTTTTTGGAAAAAATCTTGCCGCCATCGAGCGCCGGTTTCCCCGCCAATGCAAGGCCATTGCCCGCTGCATTGAAGAGCTGAATCGCCTGGAAAAAGAAAATTGCGACAATCCCGACCTGCCTGCCAACTGTTTCGGCACACTGATGGGAGAGCTGCTGGTCTATCACGAGGATCTGTGGGCAACCACACTGCGGAAGATGGGCATGGCGCTGGGGCGGTTTATCTATCTTGGCGATGCCGCCAAGGATTATCGCCGGGATAAGAAACGAAATAAGTACAATCCCTATATCGCAATGGGACTTCAGGAAGACCCCCGGCGGTGGCGGGAATATCTGGTGCTGGCCATGGCCAGATGCACCGAAGAATTTGAAAAGCTGCCTCTGGTGCAGGACAAGGCGCTGATGGATAACATCCTTTACAGCGGCGTGTGGCTGCATTTTCGGCAGGAGAAGCAGGAGGGACACAGTGGTTAACGATCCGTATCAGGTCCTTGGCGTCAGCCGGGATGCCTCGGATGAGGAGATCAAGCAGGCATACCGAAGGCTTGCGAAAAAATATCATCCGGACTTAAATCCCGGCGATAAGGTCGCTGCCCAGAAGATGCAGGAGATCAATGCGGCCTATGAGCAAATCAAGAATCCGGAAAAAGCCCAGTCCCATCAGGGCGGCTATGGCTACGATCCCTTTGGCGGCTATCAGCGGCAGAGTTCCGGAAATTATCAGCAGGTGGCATATCAGTATATTATATTCGGTCGCTACCGGGAAGCGCTGAATGTGCTGCAAAACGTTACGACCCGGGATGCCCGCTGGTACTACTTAAGCGCTCTGGCAAACGACGGTCTGGGCAATCAGGTAACGGCGCTGGAGCATATCCGCAAGGCGGTCAGTATGGAGCCGGACAATGCGCAGTATCTGCGCACACTGGACGCCATCGAAAACGGCGGCGCCAGCTATCGCAGCCGGTCGGATACCTTCCGGGGCGTTCGTATGGGAGGCTGCCCGTGCGCCAGTTTGTGTCTTTGCTATCTGGCGCAGTGGTTCTGCTGCCGCTGTTGACAGAGTCTTTTCCTTGTGATACGATAATCACGACAATTTGATAACCCATAGCGTGGCGCTGGGGGCGATGAACCTCCTGCGCTGAACAAGATAATCGGGTGCGAATCCCGAACGGTACCGCCGCTGTATGTGCCTATGGCGGGCTCTTATGACGAAAGTCAGTCACTGAGGG
>JAZNNE010000027.1:0-3757 GCA_045580125.1 Faecousia sp.
CCATTTTATAATTGTCCAAGGTGTTATAGTTTGTCTCACATTATTCAATTTACAAGGTACAGTCGCCCACCGGACGGTGAGCTTTTTAATTCTAGCACGCACCTATCCCCTTGTCAAGAACTTTTTTCAAGTTTTTGCAAATTTCGATGGGTATTTTTGTAAATTTTTCAACCTTGATTTTTCTTGTCTTTGGGGTGTAGATGTTTGTCCCTGCGATTGCTTTTTACCAGGCGTGCGCGCAAGATTTTCGGTGCAAACAGAATGATATACGGCACGCCCAGACTCTTAAGGCAAAGCAGATGGATCACCAGCAATGCAAATCCGATTGCCACCCCCGTCAGCCCCAACGCCGACGCCGCCAGCGCCAACGCAAACCGGCTGACCCGAATCGCCGCGGCAAAATCCCGATTGGGCAGGACGAAGCCGCTGATACCGGTGATGCTGACCACGATCAGCGCCATTGGTGAGATCACGCCGGCATCTACCGCAGCTGAGCCCAGCACGATACCACCGATGATGGACACCGACTGCCCGATGCTCTGGGGCAAATGGACGCCGGATTCCTGCAGCAGTTCAAATGCCATCAGCAGTCCCAGCACCTCCCACACCGAAGAATACGGCAAATTTTCCCGACTTTCGTCGATGATCTGCAGGAGCATCGGCGGTATCAGATTTCTGTGGAATACTGTAAGGGCAATATAAATTGCCGGCAGCAGCAGTCCGATCAGCAATGCGCCATAGCGCATTACCCGCACCCAGGATGCGGAAATATAGTCCCGCCCCAGATCCTCCGGCGAATTCATCAGATACCCAATATCCACCGGTGCCAGATAACCCAGCGGTAAACCGTCCACAAACAGTCCTACCCTACCCTTGAGTAAGCCGTTGCAGAATCGATCTGTCCGTTCTGTGTATTGCAGCAACGGAAACGCAGTCTTTCGGGAGCCGGTGATATATTCCTCCACCGACGCAGGAGACAGCATACCGTCGATATCGATATCGCTCAACCGCTTTTTCATCCGCGCCACCAGTTCATCGTTGGTCACACCATCGATCCAAACCATGGACACATTTGTCAGGCTTCGCCGACCCACCTTGGTTTCGTAAATGCGCAGATCCGGCGTACGCAGATGGCGGCGGATCAGGCTGGTGTTGGTGCGCACGGTTTCCACAAAAGCATCCTTAGGTCCTTTTGCGGTATGCTCCACATCCGGTGCCTGCAATCCCCGTTTCTCTCCCGTCTTCGTCTCAAACGCCAATGCGCCAATCTCCGGAAACAGCACCACGCAAAAGCCGTTGACCAAAAGCACCGCCACATCATCCAGCGACGGACATTCCTTCGCAACCGAATTGACCACAACGCCATCCAGCGCATTTTTGTACAATTCCTCCATCGACTTACCCTGCAGTTTTTCCATAATGGGCTTAAATACGTATTCTGATATGTCTGCACCGGAGGTCAGACCATCAATGGCGTAGCCGTAGAGGGTAAACTGACCGCACGTTATCTTCCGCACATTAAAATCTCCCGCCTCACGGAAAACATTGCGGATATTCTCGTCACTGATTGCGCCGGGATACATTTCGCTCATACCATCCACCTCCTGCCTAGTTTGCCCAAAAAAGTGGATAATAATTGCATTTTGCGGCTACAGATGTTATAGTAAAGAAAATATGCGCAAGGAGAAAATGTATGGCTCATACAATCGCCGCTGTGTCCACAGGTCTTGCTGTCAGCGCCATTGGTATTATCCGGCTGACCGGCAATGACTGTGCTGCTATTGCCGGCAAGGTCTTTACATTAAATAATAATATGCCCCTCAGCCAAGCACCCAACCGCAAGCTGATGCTGGGTACGCTGCGGGATAAAGACGGTCGTGTCATCGACCAGTGCTGCGCGATTTACAGCCGTGCGCCCCACACCTACACCGGCGAAGATACCGTGGAATTCCATTGCCATGGCTCACCGGCGGTGCTTGCGGCGGGATTGGATGCGCTGTACATTGCCGGTGCGCGTCCTGCCCAGCGGGGTGAATTTACCAAGCGGGCATTTCTAAACGGCAAGCTGGATCTGACCCAGGCGGAAGCCGTTATCGACCTGATCGAAGCTGACAGCGCCGATGCCGCCGCCAATGCCGCAGGTCAAGTAGGCGGTGTGCTGCAGAAAAAGCTGGCGCCCATCTACGACGATCTGACCAATCTGTGCAGCCATTTTCACGCAGTGCTGGACTATCCCGATGAGGATATCGAGGATTTTGGTCTTGACCGCTACGAAAACGCCCTGAAAGCTGACGCATCTGCCCTGAAAGCCTTGCTTGACACCTACGGTCGGGGTCGAATTTTGCGGCAAGGTGTCGCCGCCGCCATTGTGGGCAAGCCCAATGTGGGAAAATCCAGTCTTCTGAATGCCCTTGTAGGCTACGAGCGGGTCATCGTGACCCAGATCGCCGGCACCACCCGTGACACGGTGGAAGAGACTGCGATGGTGGGCACTACCCGCCTGCGGCTGATCGACACCGCCGGCATTCGGGAAACCAAGGATCAGATCGAAGCAATGGGCATTGAGCGTTCCCGGCAGGCTCTGGAACACGCCGACCTGATCATCTTCGTATGCGACGGCTCTCAGCCTTTGACGGAAGACGACCGCGCCATTATGGCACTGTGCAAAGATCGCAGTAACGCCATCGCGCTGATCAACAAGATCGACCTTGTGCAGGCGGTCTCCCCTGCCGAGCTGCCTTTTGAGAATGTGATCTCTATCTGCGCCGCTACCGGCGAGGGTTTGGATGCATTTTCTGCCCTTGTGGATGAAATGTTTGGCAGCAACGCACCTTGCGACGGTTCTATCCTGACCAACACACGACAGTACGATGCTATCCGCCGCGCCTACGACGCGATGCTGCGGGCGCTGGACGGACTGGGGCTTGGCTTGACGCCGGACGCCGTTTTGACGGATGTGGAGGACGCGATGTTTGCAATGGGCGAGGTCACCGGCGCTACGGTGCGGGAGGACATCACCGCAAGAATTTTTGAACGATTCTGTGTAGGAAAGTGAAATTATGATCTATCTTGACAATTCCGCCACCACGAAGCCTTGTATTGCAGCTGTGGAGGCGATGACAAAGGCTCTGACAGAAGGCTGGGGCAATCCCAGCTCGCTGTATAGCTTCGGCAATGACACCGCCAGAGAGCTTCGCAGCGCCAGAGCGCAGCTGGCGTCTGTGCTGGGCGCAGAAGCCGACCGGCTGTTCTTCACCTCCGGCGGCACAGAGGCCGACAACTGGGCAATTTACGGCGCCATCAAGCGCCTTGGTAAGCGGGGTAAGCACATCGTAACCACCGCCATTGAGCACCCTGCAGTTCTTAACTGTATGAAGGATCTGCAAATGCAGGGCTTTGATGTGACCTATCTGCAGCCCGACAGCCTGGGCAATATCAGCCTTGCCGATCTTCGAGATGCCTTGCGCTCTGATACCATTCTGGTGTCCATTATGATGGTCAACAACGAGGTAGGCTCTGTAATGCCCATCGCACAGATGGCGAAGCTGACCCACCGCTTAAGCCCCAATGCGCTGTTTCACACCGATGCGGTGCAGGGCTTCCTGAAAGTGCCTTTCAGTGCCAAGACCTTGGGTGCGGACCTGATCAGCATTTCGTCCCACAAGATCCACGGTCCTAAGGGTGCAGGCGCGCTGTACATCAGCCCGAAGCTTAAGTCCTTCCCTGCTCTGCTCTTAGGCGGCGGTCAGGAAAACGG
>JAZNNE010000028.1:0-19867 GCA_045580125.1 Faecousia sp.
GCCCGATGCTTTTCAGTGCGGGCAGCGGTGAATCCTTATATTATAATGTATAAGGATTACAGCTTTATCTCAATTTCAACGCCAGCCGGCAGATCCAGGCTCATCAGAGCCTCAACGGTCTTCTGGTTGGGGTTGAGAATATCGATCAGTCTCTTGTGGGTTCTGCGCTCGAACTGCTCACGGCTATCCTTGTACTTGTGGACAGCGCGAAGGATGGTGATGACTTCCTTCTTGGTGGGCAGCGGAATGGGGCCGGAAACCTGTGCGCCGTTGCGCTTAGCGGTCTCCACGATCTTTGCAGCGCTGGAGTCGATCAGCTGGTGATCGTAAGCCTTCAGACGAATGCGGATCATTTCTTGGTTTGCCATGATTTGTTTTCCTCCTTGAATGTAGCGTACTCAGTTTGCGTGGTACCTGGGTACGGTCGAACTGGTTTGTTCACGCCGCCGTGCGTATCATTCTGAGCCAAGAAAAATGGCCGACGCAAGGCCGACCTTTCCCTGTGACGCAGCGATATACGCAAGCGTAAACACAAGCAGTTCAGCCGCCCGATGACCGGACATACTCCGCAGAAGTTACCGTTTTTTAGACGCAATCTCCTGCATCATCGCAGTGCACGCGCAGTTTCCCTACACGCGCTCGATTATCTTATCACTTTATGCAATATTTGTCAAGCACTTTTTTAGAGAAAATTACAAAAAATTCTCCGCAATTTTGGCAATTGCGGAGAATTTATTATTTCAGTTCCCACTGCTTGATTTGGCTTGCTTTTTCGTACACCCGCAGGTAGCTAACGTATCGGCTTTCCTCCAGCTCCCCTGCCCTGACTGCCGCCACTACAGCGCAGCCCGGCTCTTCCCGGTGGGAGCAATCGTGGAACTGGCACTTGCCGATATAGTGGCCGAAGTCCGGAAATGCATACTGCAGGTTTTCCTTCAGGATCACATCCATCTGATCCGTATCAAAGGAGGAGAAGCCCGGCGTATCTGCCACAAAGGTTTCGTCGTCCAAACCGTAAAGCTCTACGTGGCGTGTGGTGTGCCGACCTCTGCCCAGCTTCTCGGAAACTTCGCCGGTAGGCAGCTCCAATTCCGGATACAGCCGGTTCAGGATGCTGCTCTTGCCAACACCGGAATTTCCGGTAAAGGCAGTCAGCTTGCCCTGGATCATTTGCCGCAGCTCGTCAACGCCCTCGCCGGTCTCGGCGCTGGTGCTGATAACGGAAAAGCCTGCATTCTTGTAGATCCGCACCAGATCCGCCGCAGGATCCAGATCCGTCTTGTTCACGCAGAGGATCACCTCTACTCCCTGGTCGCCGGCGATAGCCGCCACCCGGTCAATGAGAAACGGCTCCGTGACAGGATTGACATTGGCAGCAAATACCACCAGTGCATCCACGTTGGCAACGGCAGGTCTGACAAAACTGTTCTTCCGTGGCAGGATGCGCTCCACCATTCCCTTTCCCTTCTCTGCGGTGATCTCCACCATATCGCCGGTCAGGGGAACAGTATCTCCTTTTCTAAGAATTCCCCGCGCACGGCAGGTGATCACACCTGCCGACGTGAGAACATCATAAAATCCACTCAGCGACCGAATGATGCGGCCGGTTTGTACGTCTTCTCTCATTCTGCCTCTTCAATAAAGGTGATATTCATTGTGGTATAGGGCTCGTTGTCGATCAGCACCGCAAAGCTCATAGTATCCTTGCCGGATACGCGGAACTCCGTGGAGACCGTTCCGGCAGGAATCACACGTTCCTCCATCAGCACGCCTTCCCGGTACAGAGTTACCGTATAATCTGTCTGCTTGTCTGCAGGCAGAGCAATCGGGATCACCATATAGATATAGTCATCCGGCTCAGGCAGCTGATCCGGCGGCAAGGTGATGGTAGTGTCCTTGCCCTTGGAAACACGCAGGATAATAGCGGTGCTGACATTGATGGTTCTGCCGGCGGGGATGTTCTGGAAGAAGATCTTGCCTTCCGGCTGATCGCTGACTTCCTCGTAAACCTCAACGTTCATAAAGCCGTTCAGCTCCAGCCACTTTTCAGCAGACTCTCTGGTATAGCCGCCGGAGGTAAAGTCCACCATTGTAACAGTCTTGACCTCAGGGCCGGTGCTGACATAGAGCTTGATCAGCGTCTGCTCCGTCAGCGGTGCATCCTTGGCAGGCTCGGTCTTGCAGATCTTTCCCTTTTCAACCGTGTCGCTGGGCATTTCAATCGTTAAAATGTTCTCTTTAGGAATCTGCATTGTGTTAATCAGATAACTCTTCGCGGTATCCGGATCTGCTTTCAGAAAGTCTTCCATCACCGGTTCCTTCGTTGCAGGTCCGCTGCTGACTACCACATTTACAACACTGTTTTTGTTGATGGATGTGCCCGGTGCAGGATCTTGCCGTATGACCTTACCTTCTTCAACGGTGTCGTGGGACTCATAGGTTTCAACCACAACAAAATCCCCTGCTATCTTGGCATCTTCAAGGCTGGAATTGATCAGATTGGGCAGAATGATTTGATTTCTGGCATTTCCCGCACCATTGCTAAAGGCCAAGACCAGCACAAACACAACGATCGCCATCACCGCTACAGCGGAGCAAACGATAACAGAAATCTTTGCCGCCTTGCCGCCGCGATCTTCTTCCTCGATGATTTCCTCTCTTTGGCGAGGTCGGGCACCACCGGTCGGTCTTCTTGCCGCGGTTTTGACCGCAGTTTTCTGTGCAGTGCTTTCGCTGGGCTTTCTCACCGGACGTTCGCCGGTTGCACCGGTCTTCGGCGCGGTCGCACCGGCAGCAGCTGTGCTCTTGATCAGTATGGCGTCATCCATGCCGGCACTGGCATTGTGGTAATCAAACAAAATGGAGGGGTCCTTACGGAACTCATCCATATCGTACAGCATTGCCTGTGCGGAGGAATACCGTTTGTCCGGCTCGCCGTCCATAACCTTCATAATGATCTGCTCCAGACCGCCGGGAATATTGGGATTCAGCGTCGAAGGCATCTGAGGCTTGCTGTTGATATGCTGGATAGCCACCGCCACCGGCGTTTCCCCGTCATAAGGCGGTCTGCCGGTCATCATTTCATACATCACGACGCCCAAAGAGTACAGGTCGCTGCGGTTATCAATGCTACCGCCCTTCGCCTGCTCCGGAGAAATGTAATGTACAGAGCCTAAGGCTTCCTTTGTCAGTGTATTGCTCTGGGACATCACGCGGGCGATGCCAAAGTCAGCCACCTTGACAGAGCCGTTCTTCAGTACCATTACATTGTGGGGCTTGATATCCCGGTGCACGATGCCGCGGCTATGGGCGTGATCCAGCGCCTTGGCGATCTGGATTGCGAAATGGAGGGTCTCCTTCCAGTTCAGCACGCCCTTTTTCTCCATATACTGCTTCAGGCTGATGCCGTCGATCAGTTCCATAACAATATAGTCCGCATCATCCGACGTGGAAACGTCATAAATCGACACGATGTTGGGATGGCTAAGCATGGCAACAGCTTGGCTTTCTGCGTGGAATCTGTGGCGGAATTCCTCATCCTGAGAGAAATCGTCCTTCAAGATCTTGATGGCCACCAGTCGGTTCAGACGATGACAGCGGGCTTTGTATACCACCGCCATACCGCCGGTACCGATGACTTCTAATATTTCATAACGGTTATCTAACAACCGTCCAATATACTTATCCATAATATCTCCTTTCGAGGCCGGTCAGGCTAAGACCATAACACCGGTCACATTGTCCGGTGCGCCCCGGTTCTTTGCGATGTCCAGCAAACGTTGACAGCAATTCTCTTTATTCGTGCCGTGAACGACTTCAAACAATATCTCCTGATCGTCCACCATATTGCTCAGACCGTCGCTGCACAGCAGCAGGCAGTCGCCCCGTTCCACGTCCAAATGGAACACATCGCATTCCGCAACATTTTCAGGACCGATTGCCCGGGTGATGTAATTCTTTCCCGGATACGTTCTTGCCTGCTCAGGTGTCAGCTCTCCCCGATCCACCATCATCTGCACCACGGAGTGGTCAGTGGTCAGTCTGCGAATGCCGCTCTCGCCGATAAAATACGCGCGGCTGTCGCCTACATTGACGATGGTAACCTCGCCGTCCTGCACCAGCATTGCCACAAGAGTCGTGCCCATTCCGGAGAACTCCTCCAGCTGCATTGCCTGATCGTAGACCGTAAAATTCGCCAGCTTCACGGCGCTGCGCATCATCTGCTCGACATCGTCCGGATCCATACCCGGCTTCCAGCTCTGGCGCACTTCCTCCACAAAAACCTCAGCAGCAAGGGTGCTAGCCACATTACCGGATTTTGCGCCGCCCATGCCATCACAAACAATGCACAGCAGGCTATTGCGATCCAATTTTTCAATTAAATAAGTATCCTGGTTTTGCGTCCGAACGCAGCCGGGATCCGTAATACCCCAACATTGCATAAGGAATCCGCTCCTTTCAGGTGATCTTACTAATGTTCTTTCGTGTACTTTCTTCTAAGCTGACCGCAGGAGGCGTCGATATCGCCACCCAGGGTACGCCGCACTGTGGCGGGAACGCCACCGTCTTCCAAAATTTTCTGAAACCGCGCAACCGCATTGCGGGAGCTGGGCTTCAACGGGCTTTCCTCCACGTGATTCAAGGGAATCAGATTGAAATGCGCAGGCAAGCCCTTCAGCCTGCGGATCAATTCTTTCGCGTTTTCTTCCGAATCGTTGACGCCGTCGATCATCGCGTATTCAAAGGATATCCGGCGACTGGTTTCTTTATAGTATCTGCGGCAGGCATCCAGCAGCTGATCCACGGGATATGCCTTGTTCACCGGCATAATGGTATCCCGGATCGCATCATTGGGCGCATGCAGAGAAACCGACAGAGTCAGCTGCAGCTTCTTATCCGCCAACGCGTCAATCTTCGGCACAAGTCCGCAGGTGGACAGGCTGATATGCCGCATAGAAATATTCATCCCGTCGGGTCTGTTCACCAGCTCCAGAAAACGAAGAACATTATCCAAATTGTCCAGTGGCTCGCCAATGCCCATCAATACGATATGCGAAACAGGAAGTCCGGAGTCCACCTGAGTAAACAGCACCTGATCCAGCATTTCAAAAGGCTCCAGCTTTCGCACCAAGCCACCCAGAGTAGACGCACAGAATGCGCAACCCATTCGGCAACCGACCTCCGTGGAGATGCATACGGTATTTCCGTAGTGATAACGCATCAGCACAGTTTCCACGCAGTTTCCGTCGGATAGGCGCCACAGATACTTGATGGTGCCGTCTTTTTGGGATTCCTGCTTTCTGATCACTTCAGGCGGGCAGATGGGATATTGCTGTGCCAAAACATCCCGCAACGACTTGGGCAGATTGCTCATCTCGTCATAGCTGCGGATTCCCTTGTGCAGCCAGCTAAATACCTGCTTTTCCCGAAACGCCGGCTGACCCATTTCTTTCAAAATGGTGCCGATTTCCTGCTGGGTCATAGATTTAAGATTGATACTCATACTTTTCTCCGCAAACGGCAGATAAAGAAGCCGTCTGTGTCATATTTGCCGGGTACCAGGGTCAACATTCCGTCGGTATTGGTCGGGAACACTGACGGCAGTACCAGGGCTTCCAAATAAAAATCATCCCGCAACTGCAAAAAAGCATTTACAACATCTTCGTTTTCCCGTCGCAGCAGCGTACAGGTGGAATACAGCAATGTGCCGCCAGGCTTAACATACCGCGCCTGATTCATAAGAATCTGCAGCTGAAGCTGGGGAAGGTCTTCCATAGTTTTGGGATCTTTATAGCGGATGTCCGGTTTCTTGCGGATGATGCCATAGCCGGAGCAGGGCACGTCCGCCAGCACCACATCCATCTGCGCTTCCCATTGGGGCTTAAATGCAGTGGCATCGTGCTGTACCGCTTCCAGGTTGGAAAATCCCAATCGCAACGCGCCGTTTTGGATCAAGCCGATCTTGTGGGCGTGTATGTCGCAAGATGTAATGCTCCCCTGCCCCTTCAGCGCCATCGCCCCCGCAAAGCTTTTGCCGCCGGGTGCGGCGCAGCAATCCAGCACCTTGGCATTGGCTGGGATCTGGGCGCATTGGACGCTCAGCTTTGCCGCTGCATCCTGCACATAGAACAGCCCTTCCTGAAATGCCGAAAGTTTTTCCAGATTGCCGGTGCCGGACAGCACCAGGCAGTCCGCCAGCCAGTGGTGGGGTCGTGCCTGCACATCCTCTTGCGCCAGTTTCTCGACCAACGCCTCTGCAGTCATCTTCAGGGTGTTCACCTGCACAACAGTCTGCGGCATCGCATTATTGGCAGCAAGCATCATTTCCAATCGATCTTCGCCAATGTTTTCCCGCAGCAGATCAATCAGCGCTTTGGGGTGGCTGTAGCGATCTTCCAAAGTAACCGGCTCATTCAGCTGACCCTTTGTGCGCACCGCTTGCCGCAACACGGCATTGGTCAGCCCCGGGGCAAACCTTTGCTTTTTGCAGTATTTCTTTGCCAGTGCCACGCCTTCATTGACCGCGGCAGAAGCAGGGATCTTATCCATCTCATAGATCTGATAAATTCCCAAGTGCAGAATGTCCCGCACCGCAGGATGCAGATCTTTCAGCTTTCCGGTCAGCAGCTGCTGCAAATAGAAATCCAGCTTATTGCGGTTCTGCAGCACGCCGTAACACAGTCGGGTCGCCAGCGCGGCATCCCGCCGATCCAGCTTATCCCGGGCAATATATTCTTTCAAAATGCCGTTGGACCAGGCCGCCTGCTTGCGGCAGCCGATCAGCACATTCAGTGCCGTTTCCCGCGCGGACATATCAGCCCTCCAGCGGATGCCCGCGGAAATAATCCGGCGCGCTCATTCGCTTTCCGCCTTCTGCCTGCAAGGAGCGAATTTCAATTGCACCCTTGCCGCAGGCAATCTGCAGACCGGTCTTGGTCAAGCCCAAAATCGCGCCTGCTTCGCCGCTGCCGTCTACAATGGCAGTTGCGTGGATCTTAAAATTCGTACCGGCAATATTCGCAGTCGCCACGGGCCAGGGATGCAAACCCCGGACGTGATTGTGCACCTGCTGTGCCGTCTTGGTCCAGTCGATGGGGCACATCGATTTATCCAGCATCGGCGCATAGCTGACTTGGCTGGGATCCTGCGGTGTCGCGATTGCCGTTCCGTTTTCGATCCTGGGCAAAGTTTTGCTCAGAAGTTCTGCGCCCAGTTCAGCCAAGCGATCCAGCAGTTCTCCGGCAGTTTCGTTTTCCCCGATGGGTGTCTTGCTCACATCGATAATATCGCCGGCATCCATTTCCCGTACCAGATACATAGCCGTTACGCCGGTCTCTTTCAAACCGTCCAGCACCGCCCATTGATACGGCGCAGAGCCGCGATACTTAGGCAGCAGGCTGGCGTGGATGTTAATGCAGCCAAACTTAGGAATATCCAGCACGCTTTGGGGCAGGATCCGTCCGTAAGCCACTACGGCGATCACATCCGGCTGCAATTCCCGCAGCGTTTGCACCGTTTCCTCGTCCTTAAAATTCTCCGGCTGATATACGGGAATTTCTGCCGCCATAGCAACTTCCTTTACAGGAGAATACACAAGCTTCATTCCCCTGCCCTTGGGTCGGTCGGGCTGAGTGTACACCGCAACCACATCCGATCCGTCGTCCAATATTCTTTTCAGACAGGTCGCCGCGATGTCCGGCGTGCCCATAAACACGACTCTCATTGTGTTTCCTCCAAAGGATCAGTCTTCGCCTGCAAGCTCCTCATCGGTCAGGTAGCGCTCCATAACCTGGGTATAAAGGATACCGTCCAAGTGGTCCAATTCGTGGCAGAAGCAGCGACCGATCAGTTCCTCGCCTTCAGCTTCAAACCAGTTTCCGTAGCGATCCTGCGCCCGGACCTTCGCATAATAGGGGCGCTTGACCAGACCGTACTTCCCGGGAACGCTGAGGCAGCCCTCCGCGCCCTCCTGCTCACCGTCGGTTTCGATCAGTTCCGGATTGACAAGCTCTAAGATCTCATCCCCCAGATCCACGATCACCACCCGGCGCAGAATGCCCACCTGGGGTGCTGCCAGACCAACGCCGTTGGCCTTCAGCAGGGTATCTTTCATATCATCAAGTAAAGTATGCAGCTTTCGGTCAAAGTCAACAACCGGTCTGCAGACCTTGTGCAGTGCCGGCTCTTTGTCCGTCAGTATGTTTCTCAGGGCCATAGGGTTTCCTCTCTATTCTTCAAATCCGTTAATGTCTGCAAATGCAGACACACCGCGGTTTGCGCCGTCCTTGGCGAATTGCCGCAGCATATGAGCCAGCAGCTGCCGCATAGGACGATTCATTTTGCATTTCATTGTCAGCCGGTAGCGGAAATTGTAATTGATCTTTGGCACCGCGCAGGGCGCAGGTCCCAAGACGGAACAATTCTCTTGCGCATATTCCGGCATCTTCAGGCAGGCATTCAGGCTATCACGGAATTTCGCCGCGCCCCGCAGCACCCGGGCTTCCTCCTGTCCAACAAAGGTAACCGTGATCATATCGCCGAAGGGCGGACAGCCCTGCACCCGGCGAAGACCGATTTCCAATTCATAAAAACCGTTGTAATCCTGCTTGGCAGCCAGCTCCAGCACTTTATGCTTAGGTACCGTCGTCTGGATCACTGCACGTCCCGGGGCATCACCCCGTCCGGCACGACCAACCACCTGGGTCAGCATATTAAAGGTGTTTTCCGCCGCACGGTAGGATCCGGAATATAAGCTCATATCCGCATCCAGCACACCAACCAGCGTAACCTCAGGCAGATTCAAACCCTTGGCAACCATCTGGGTGCCGATCAGCACAGGGATGCTTTTGTCCTTAAAATCGTCCAGAATTTTCTGGTGGGTGTTCACCGCGTTTACGGTATCGGAATCCATTCTGGCGATCTCCAGATTGGGGAATACCCGCGCAAGCTCTTCCTGGGCTTTTTGCGTTCCCGTACCGATGCGCTTCAGCGGACCGCCGCAAGTTGGGCAGCGCTGGGGTGCCGGCTGGGAATAACCGCAGTAATGGCACATCACTCGCTCATTGGCGCTGTGATAGGTCAGCCTTGCGTTGCAGCGGGGACACTCCGGCGTATCGCCGCATTCCACACACGCCAGCGCACGGCTGTTTCCCCGGCGGTTCAGAAACAGAATGGTCTGCTTCTTTGCCTTGGCAGTATCGCGAATGGCATCTATAAGGTCATAACTGAATACCAAATCGTTTCCGTTTTTGATTTCCTCGCCCATATCCACGATCTGGACTTGAGGCAAGGGCTTCGCCCCGTATCGGGATTTAAGGGTATATAACCGGTAATCGCCGTTTTTGGCGTGATACATCGTCTCAACAGACGGCGTCGCCGATCCCAGCAATACCAGCGCATTTTCTTTCACACCCCGCCAGATCGCCACCTCCTTGGCAGCATATCGGGGCGCATTTTCCGATTTGTAGGAATGCTCCTGCTCCTCGTCCAAAATGATAAGACCAAGATTTTTGCAGGGAGCAAACACAGCACTGCGGGTGCCGATCACCACGCGGGCTTCACCGGCACGGACTCGCTTCCATTGGTCATAACGTTCGCCGGCCGCCAAATAGCTGTGTAAAACTGCAATTTGATCCCCAAAATGCGCTGCCAGCAAGCTTAGCAGCTGCGGCGTCAGCGCAATTTCCGGCACCAAAAGCATTGCACTTTTTCCGTCATCCAGACAAGCCTGAATCAGGCGGATATATACAGATGTTTTACCGGAGCCGGTAACGCCGTGCAACAATGCCGCACCGGGTTGCAAGCTGCGCATCTGTTGGCAAAGACCGTCATAAGCCTCGGCTTGTTCTGCGTTCAGTTCCAAAGGTCCGTCCAGCTCAACGGGCTTGATCTGACTGCATCGAAGTACCGGTTTGTCCGTCAGTTCCAGATATCCCAGATCTGCCAGTCGCTTCACAGTTGCCGGCTTTGCACCGGTATAATAGCAAAGCTCCTTGACGGATACGCTGCCGATACTGCACATCAGCTGCAGCACGCTGCGCTGCATCGGTGCGCGCAGACAGCGACCGGCATACTCCATCGCTTCCTCCACCGGAGCGGCCAGGGTTGCCACCTTCTCGGTCTTGTCCCCCAGTTTCCGTGAGAAAACCGCCTCGTCTGCGATCCATTTCTTTCGGGCAAGATATTGCAGCGCTTTTTCCCGCTCTGCTTCATCTTCCACCACGCCGGCAATCAGCCTGTCCGGCGCTTCGCCGCCGCAATCCTGCAAAAACTGCAGTATCTTCAGCGCATTACTTTGGCGGATCTGCTTATCCTGCCAGCTCAGATCCTCTGTCAGCCGGTAGGTATCGCTTGTGCGAAACCAGATGCCCGCCGGCAGCATCGTACGAATGGCATCGTAAAATGTGCAGAAATACCGATCCCGCAGAAATGCAGCCAAGCGCAGCATCTCCCCGGTTACGACGGGCTCATCGTCGAGAAGCCTGTCCACAGCTTTTAAGCCATCAGCACTTCCCTCTTCGACGGCCAAAACGATACCTTCGGACCGTTTGTTGCCCTTGCCAAAAGGCACCGATACACGGGCGCCAACTGCAGGCTGCATCCCCTCTGGGATCCAATAGGAATAGGGCTTATCAATGGCAAAAGTAGCCGCTGAAACAGCGATCTTTGCAATCATAGCCCCTCATCCTTTCGTAATCAGTTCTTGTATTCTTCCTTCAGACCGGCGCTCAGCTTGCCGTCTGCAACCTCCCGGATTGCCAGGGTAACCGGCTTCTCGGGCAGCTCCTCATTGAATTCCTCCGCCTCTGTGGCGATCTGGCGTGCCCGCTGGGCAACCACGTTTACCAACAGATAACGGCTCTGAACATCTTTCAGCAAATCAGCTACGGGTGGGTACAGCATAGTATTTTCCTCCATTATTCCGCATCGCACTTTTCGGCGATGATACTTAAGATTTTATCGGCACAGGCATCCACCTGGTCGTTAATTACGATGTGGTCATACCAACCGGTTTGATCCATTTCCCATTTTGCCCGCTCCAGGCGCAGCTGGATCTGATCCTCCGGAGTATCTCCGCGACCGCGCAGGCGGCGCTCCAGCTCCTCCATAGAAGGCGGTGCAATAAAGATCAGTGTGGCATCCGGGCGTTTCTTGCGGACATTCCCCGCGCCTACGGGTTCAACATCCAGAATAACGCTGCCGCTTTTCAGCTTTTCCTCCAGCTGTGCAACGGGTGTTCCGTAGTAATTGGCCATATGGCGGTCATACTCTACGAAAGCATCCTCTGCGATCATTTCCTCAAACCGCTGGTGGGTAACAAAGTAGTAGCTTTTTCCCTCCACCTCGCCGGGTCTGGGAGAACGGGTCGTGGCGGAAACAGAAAACTGCAGATCGTCCCGGGCGGCCATAACCTTAGCCAGCACAGTGCTCTTGCCGACACCGGATGCACCGGACATAACAAAAAGCTTGCCTTTGCTCATTGCGCTTCCTCCGTTTCTTTCTGAGAAAGTCTTGCGTTGATCGTTTCCGGCGTAACTGCGGACAGGATCACGTGGTCCGTATCCATCAGCAGCACCGATTTTGTCTTGTGTCCGTAGGATGCATCGATCAGCATTCCCCGATCTTTTGCCTCCTGAATCACACGTTTGACCGGTGCTGAATCCGGAGAAACAATGGCCAGCAGCCGCTGTGCAGCGATCATACTGCCAAATCCAATATTGATCAGCTTCATATTTCCCTCTTATTCAATATTCTGGGTCTGTTCCCGAATCTTTTCCAGCTCAGCCTTAATGTCCACCACGATCCGTGCCAGCTTCACGTCGGTACACTTAGATCCAATGGTATTGGTCTCGCGGTTCATCTCCTGCAGCAGGAAATCCAGCTTGCGACCGATGGCGCCGCCACCGGTGAGCATAGTATTCATCTGATCCAGGTGGCTGCGCAGGCGGACAGTTTCCTCGTCCACAGCTACCTTGTCGGCAAAGATAGCAGCCTCTGTCAGGATGCGGCTTTCGTCGATATTGGTATTTTCCAGCACTTCGCGGATCTTCGCCTCCAGGCGGTTGCGGTAATCGACTACTGTCTGGGCATTGCCCTGCTCAACCTGGGACACCAATTCCAAAATGGTATTGCCGCGGCTACGCAGATCTGCATCCAATGCCGCGCCTTCGGTCTCGCGCATCGCATTGTAGGCTTCCAGTGCCTTATCGACCACACCCAACAAGTCAGCCAGCAGCTGCTCCTCGTCCACGTCCGGCTTCTCCACAGAGAAGACCTCCGGCAGGCGGGAAACCGTGGAGACACTGATGTCGTCCTTTACCCCAAACTCTTCAACCATTTGGTGCATTGCAGCCAAATAGCCCTCCAAAACCGCTTTGTTCAGGCTGACAGTGGTATCCTCCGCCGTTTCGGACTTGATGGAGATATAAACATCCACCTTGCCTCTGGACACGGCAGCCTTCACTGCCTGCTTCACAGCATCTTCGGCAAAGGATACGCTTCTGGGAAGTTTTACGTTGCAGTCGAGATAGCGGTTATTCACCGAGCGAAGCTCTACCGTAAACTCCCGTCCGTTGACGGTTTCTACGCAGCGACCATAGCCGGTCATACTTTTAATCAAGGTCATTATCCCCTTTAATCTGTATATTTAGGCGGCATCTTCCGCTGCCAGTTCCACAGCGACGGTATGCGTAGTAACCGCGCCAACACTGGGGAAGCTGGTATTTGTGATATGCACAGTTGCAGGATACAGGTCGGTTCCTTCTATGGCATTCGAAAGATCCACCCGGATTTCCACATCCTTGGCGCTGATATGGTCGATCTGCCATTCGGTGCCCCGCAGCAGCACCTTGCAAACCTTGGTGCTGATGTCCTTTACTACCATTCCGGCAGGAACATTTTCAACTACGATATTGGAAATGGGAAGTTCTACCGTTTTCAGATCCCGGAAGCTGACGGCAACCGTAACCGTTTCCAGTCCGGCAATATTCTCAACACCGATGGGCAGCTTGATCTCGTAGGGAATTTCGGTATCAGAAGCAATCTCTGCCACATTGATATCAAATTCCAGCTGTTCAATCTGTGCCAAAGCTTCCTCGCTGCCGGATACCTTGATAAACGGCTCAGCAAGCTCTTTAAAGGTCAGAATCGTCTTTTCCTCCGTGGCGCCGCCGCCGTAGGTAACATTCAGGATCAGCGGCAGTTCTTTGCAGCGCTGAATCTTTACCGTGGTTTTAACCTGGTCAAATTCCTTGGTCACCAGGGACAGATCCGGCTCTTCCGTTTCGGAAACAAACTGCAGCTCGTAAGCTACGTTGCTGATCGTGCTGGTCTTATCTGTCAGATCGATCACGACTTTTGCCGCTGTGATCTTGTCGATCTCGGATTTGGGGCCGGAAACCGTTACCTTGTTGTCTTCCAATTCGTAGCTTTCTCTATAATCAATGTAGTCAGCAGGAACATCACCGACAAATTCCGGTGTGATGTCCACTTCCTTGCTGGACCATTCCACAATATCCAGCATAATTCTGTCCATCGACTGACTCAGGATCTCAAAGGCGTTACTTGCAAAGCTGCCGGGAAAATCCGGTTCCAGGCTTACATACTGCTCGCCGGCTCTGTTGATCTTTGACAGATCAACAGTCAGCATAATGTCGGAGTTTTTCAGCTTGTTCAGGTCGCTGCGGTTGCCCCGCAGACGCAGTGTTACAGTGGACTTATTCTGATTGGCGATCATCAGCCCTTTTTCGTTCAGTGCTTCTGCATTCTGCAGCGCCACCGGAATATCGTAGTAGGTTTCTTCCGATTCCGGACTGACCACCGCGATCACATAGAACCATAATCCCAGTGCAATGACCAAGGACAGCAATGCATATATCAGTTTATTTTTCATCACTGTTTCTCCTTACCCTTCCAGTTCAGTTTCTGGCGAAGACGGACCACCAGGTTCTTTGCCTCTTCCTTCTCGTTGGGGCACAGCTCATTGGTCAGCAGGCGTTCCAAAGTCTGAGGTGCCAGGTGGCGCTTGAGCATACCGCCCACTGCAACAGAAACCGTTCCGGTTTCTTCCGATACAATAACGATGACCGCATCGGAAGCCTCGCTCATACCTACGCCGGCGCGATGCCGTGTGCCCAGATCTGCGCTTAAGTGGTTGCTGTCAGACAGGGGCAAAACGCAGCCGGCTGCCGCGATCCGATTGTCCCGAATGATCATAGCGCCGTCGTGCAGCGCAGCTCTCGGGAAGAACACATTGCGGATCAGCTGTTCGGATACCTGTGCCTCAATAACCGTGCCGGTCTTGATCTGCTCATCCAGACGGTTGTCGCGGGTGAATACGATCAGCGCACCCACCTTTTCTCTGCTCAAAACCTCGCAGGCACGAACAGTCTGGGAAATAACCGCTTCCATCTCCAGTCCGTTCTTTTCTATGCCAAAGAAGTTTTTCACCTTCATATGTCCAAGATGGTCCAGCATACGCCGCAGTTCCGGTTGGAACAGAACCACAAGTGCAATCAATCCGATTTGCACGAACTGGCTCAAAATGAAGTTGAGTGCGTAAAGATCCAAAACATCCGTCAGCCACGCAACCACAATGATACCAATGACCGTCAATGCAACACGCAGTGTGCCGGTATTGCGGAACAGAGGGAGCAGCTTGTAGAGCAGGACCGCGACAATCAGTATATCCAGAATGTCCGTCCATCGCATTCCAGCCCACTGCTGGAAGAATTCTTGTATTGTATTCATAGTTCTTCCCTACCTCTTTCCTTTGTTTTTGTATCTTCGGCGCCAAAAGCGCATAACTAGCCTATTATCTATCCTATTATAGCGGATTTGCACTGTGATAGCAATAGAAAACTGAAAAATTTTTGTGTCTAAACCCCTATAAAATAGCCGCTGCACGGCAAAAAGCCTCCGCCTGCTGCACAGTCGCATCGTGCCCGAAGCTTACGCGCACTGTGCCGGTTTCCAACGTGCCGGCACTTTCGTGGGCAAGGGGCGCACAATGCAGTCCCGCCCGGACCGCAATACCCTGCTTTGCCAACATTTCGGCAGCATCCTCGCAGTCAATCTTTGGGATAAATGATACCGTCGCTGCTTGATGCGGTCCGGTAAATACGCGAAATCCCAAGCTTTTCAGCGACTGGGCGCACGCCATAGCCGCGCGGTGCTCTCTGTTGTATACATTCCGGATCCCAACGTATTGCAAATACCGCAAGCCCTCTCCCAATCCGGCGATACCGGGCACATTCAACGTGCCCGCTTCCGCCCGATCCGGCAGAAAATCCGGCATATCCTGCTGCGCCGACGCGCTGCCGGTTCCTCCGTAAATCAGCGGCTCCGGCTCCCGACCGCACAGCAGCAGCCCTGTCCCCTGCGGTCCCAGCAAGCCCTTATGCCCCGGCATTGCGATAAAGTCCGCACCCAAACGCTCCAGCTGCACCGGAAGCACACCTGCCGACTGGGCAGCATCTATTACAAACGGCACGTGGTAATGCCGGCACAACGCCGCCATTTCCTCCACCGGCAAGATATACCCGAACACATTGGATACGTGGGTAAACACCGCCGCAGCCGCGCCCCGGCGCAATTTTTCCTCAAATTCCGTCAGCATATTGTCACAATGGAAAAGTTTCCGCCCTGCCACCTGCACATTGGCTTTTAATGCGTGCAGCACCCGGGTAACCGCGTTATGCTCAAAGCCGGAGATCACCACCTGATCTCCGCCCTTGACCAAGGATCGAATCGCTATATTCAATGCGTGGGTGCAATTGGAGGTAAACACCACCTGCTCCGGCTGACAATCAAACAGATTTGCTGCCGTCTCCCGGCAGCCAAATACCGTCTGTGCCGCCGTTATCGATGCTCCATAGCCGCCGCGTCCCGGATTTCCGCAGCGCTGCATTGCCTGAAAAACCGCCCTGTAAACACCGGGCGGTTTGTGAAAAGAAGTCGCACCATTATCCAGATAAATCATACCGTCAACTCCTCAAAATTCCCCGTATGGTCTATCCCGTACACCTTTCCATACGGTGTAATATCGCCTTCCAGCAGCTCCATCGCCCAATCAAAATGAACGGGTCGAATCTGCAGGCAATAGCCGCACTCCTTATTTGACAGCGCCTTGGGCGTCCTGCGGAGCAGACAGTCGACCCCAGCGCGTTTGAGCAGCCGTTCTCCTTTTTGTGCATAGGTTATCGAGCGAAACGTAATGCAATATTTTTTCATTGAGATCACCCCGGTTCAGCCTATGCGCCTTCCGTCGAATCGGTGCGAAAAAAGATCCCCCGAGCCAGGCTCAGGGGATCTTCTATTTTACTCTTCCAGCAGGCAAACCGCGTGGCAAGCCATACCTTCCATTGCTCCGGTAAAGCCCAGGCGTTCCTCCGTGGTTGCCTTAACATTCACCCGGTCAACAGCAATGCCCAGTGCCGCTGCGATATTTTCTGTCATCTGCGGGATATAGGGCTTCAGCTTTGGCTGCTGTGCGATCATCGTAACATCTACATTGCTGACCCGGTAGCCCGCATCTGCCAGCTTGCCGGCAACGCACCGAAGCAGCTCCATAGAATCCGCGCCCTTGTAGCGCATATCCGTATCCGGAAAATGATAGCCAATGTCCCGCAGTCCGGCTGCGCCCAACAGCGCATCCATCACCGCGTGAAGCAGCACATCAGCGTCGCTGTGTCCGTCCAAACCGGTCTCAAAGGGGATGTTGACGCCACCCAGAATCAGCGCACGTCCGGCGACCAAACGATGCACATCATATCCGTGACCAATTCTCATTGTCTTTCCTCCAAAATTGCCTCAGCCAGTTTCAGATCCAGCGGCGTTGTAACCTTGATATTACGCTCATCGCCCTCAACAATGCGGACGGACATTCCCATTCGCTCCACTGCAGAGCAATCATCGGTGATCTGTGCGCCATCGTTTGCTGCTTTCGTCAGCGCGCCTCGCAGCAAATCGGCATCAAACACCTGGGGTGTCTGGATCGCACGCAGAAGGCTGCGCTCCGGCGTTTCCTTAACCAGACCGCCGACCACGGTTTTCACCGTATCCTTCACCGGTACGCCCGGTGCAGCTGCGCCGTAGGAATTGGCAGCGCGAACTGTTCTGTCGATCACTTCCCATGTGATCAGCGGACGGGCACCGTCGTGAATTGCAGCAAGTCTTGCCTTGTCCGACAGCGCACTTAAGCCAATTGCCACCGATTCCGGGCGAGATGCCCCGCCAACGACCACGGCTTGTACCTTGTCAAACCCCTGACAAAGCTCCATAATAGGCGAAACCAGATCCGGACGTGTAACCACGATGATCTCCTTGATCGCGTCGCACGCCTGAAATGCGCGAACGCTGTGTACGATCATCGGCTCGCCCCGCAGCGGTGCCATCACTTTGTCGATGCCGCCCATACGGGATGCGTTTCCCGCAGCCACGATCACCGCGCCGCAATATTTCAGCTTTAAAAATTTTCTCATCTGCTTCGTAATGTTGGAAACTTCCATACCTTACAGCTCCATAATCATTTTTTTGAAGAATTCGCCGCGAACCATAAAGTTCTTGAACTGATCAAAGGCAGCGCTGGCAGGGCTTAGCAGCACTACATCGCCATCTTTTGCCGCATCCGCTGCGGCACGAACAGCACTTTCCAGATCACCGCAATCTATGATTTGAGGCTTCTCGCCATCACATTTTCCCACCGCTTCCCGAATTTTGGGACCGGTTGCGCCGCCCAGAACCAACAGCTTTACCCGCTGGCAAATCTCCGGACCCAGTACATCGTAGGGAATTTGCTTATCATAGCCGCCGGCAATCAGGATCACCTTTTCAGAAAAACTTCTGAGACCTGCAATGGTGCGGCTGGGCGAGGATGCGATGGAATCGTTATAATAGCGAACACCGTCTTTGATGCGCACCAGTTCAATGCGATGCTCCACGCCGCCAAAGGTGGTTGCCACCATGCGAATGGTTTCATCGCTTACCAATCCTTCCACTGCGGCAATGGCTGCCATATAGTTCTCAATATTGTGGACACCGGGAAGCAGAATATCACCGGTGTTCAGAATTTCTCTGCCTTTATAGCAGATAACGCCGTTTTGAATGCAAACATCACCCTTACCCAATCGGGAGAAGCTGCGGTTTTCACCGGGACCTGCACACAGTCGGGTCAGTTCGTTGTCCTCGTTGACTACAAGAATATCCGCAGCACTCTGGAAACGGTATATGTTCTTCTTCGCTTCCACATATTCCTGCATATCCTTGTGGACGTCCAGATGGTTAGGCGCAAGATTGGTGATCACTGCGATATGGGGGCTTCTGCGCATATCCATCAGTTGGAAGGAACTCAACTCCACCACCGCGTAATCTGTTTTCTCCATCAGGGGCACCAGATTCAGCAACGGCGTGCCGATATTGCCGCCCAGCCAAATATTCTTACCCGCCGCCTTCAGCATTTCGGAGATCAGCGTTGTGGTTGTAGTTTTTCCATCCGAGCCGGTTACCGCCAGAATCGTGCAGGGGCATACCTCAAAGAAAACCTCCATCTCGCTGGTAATTTCGGCTCCGTTGGCGCGCAGACGCGCAATGGCAGGATGATCCGGGTGCATACCGGGTGTGCGGAAGACGACATCCGCCTCCACTGCGTCCAGATACGATTCGCCGAGGCTCAGGCAGCAGCCCTTGCGCTCCAGCTCCAGCACCTGTTCGTCCAGCTTTTCCCGTGGTGTACGGTCGCAACCGGTTACACGACAGCCATATTTCAGCAGCAACTGGACCAGCGGGCGATTGCTGACGCCAAGACCCAGCACCGCAATTTTCTTGCTTTTTAGCGAGGTAAAATAACTTTCAAACGCAGATGCCATCATTCATTCCTCATTTCAGGAAGATACTTCTGATAATAGTATATCCCTTCCCGGGAGATTTTGCAAGACATTTGACATTCTTAAGCGAATGCAGTACAATATTTTCGCGACCGGATCGGACAGCCGCGGCTGCAGGCTGAAAAGCTGCAGGTGAGGAAAGTCCGGGCTTCACAGGGCAAGGATAACAGGTAACGCCTGCCGGGGGTAACCCTAGGACAAGTGCAACAGAGATATACCGCCGGCACGGCAAGCCGTGCCGGCAAGGGTGAAAAGGTGGGGTAAGAGCCCACCCGGCCTATGGTAACATAGGTTCTACGATGTAAACTCTATCCGAAGCAACGCCGTGGAGGGACACAAGGTTTGCCCGACCGTCCCAGGGAGGCGGCTTGATCCCGTGAGCGATCACGGGACTAGATAGATGGCTGTCAAGACAGAACCCGGCTTACAGATCCGATCGCGCGCAAAAGCACCGCCAATGGCGGTGCTTTTCATATTAAAAAAGCCCCGACCTTTCGGTCGGGGCTTAAGTTTAGTTGGTAACTGAGAATCTAAGATTACTCGAAGATCTCGGTGACAACGCCGGAGCCGACGGTACGGCCACCCTCACGGATAGCGAAACGCAGGCCCTTCTCGATAGCGATGGGAGTGATCAGCTCAACGTTCATAACAACGTTGTCGCCGGGCATGCACATCTCAACGCCCTCGGGCAGGTTGATGATACCGGTAACGTCAGTGGTACGGAAGTAGAACTGAGGACGGTAGTTGTTGAAGAAGGGAGTATGACGGCCGCCTTCTTCCTTGGACAGGACGTAAACCTGGCCAGCGAACTTAGTCAGGGGGTTGATGGAACCGGGCTTGCACAGAACCTGGCCGCGCTCGATGTTCTTCTTGTCAACACCACGCAGCAGAGCGCCGATGTTGTCGCCTGCTTCTGCGTAGTCCAGCAGCTTGTGGAACATTTCGATATCGGTAACAACAGTCTCCTGCTTGTCGTCACGCAGGCC
>JAZNNE010000029.1:0-10085 GCA_045580125.1 Faecousia sp.
CACCCGTCTGCCCTACTCCAAGTTCGAGCCTATGCTGGAAACCATCGACAAGGCCGGCTACTACGCCGCCGAGTGCTGGGGCGGCGCCACCTTCGACGTCTGCCTGCGTTACCTGAACGAGGATCCCTGGGAGCGGCTGCGCAAGATCCGCGCAAAAATGCCCAACACCAAGCTGCAGATGCTGCTGCGCGGTCAGAACGTTCTGGGCTACTCCCACTATCCCGATGACTTTGTTAAGCTGTTCGTGAAGAAGGCGGTGGAGAACGGTATGGACATCATCCGTATCTTCGACGCTCTGAACGATACCCAGAATATGAAGGTTGCTATGGAAGCCTGCGTCAACGCCGGTGCCATTGCTTCCGGTACCATCTCCTATACCACCAGCCCCGTCCACACCCACGCCAAGTACGTGGAAATGGTCAAGGAGCTGAAGGAAATGGGCGCCGGCACCATCTGCATCAAGGATATGGCCGGCATTATGGGTCCGAAGGAAGCTTACGATCTGGTCAGCGCCATTAAGGACGCTGTGGATCTGCCCATCGACCTGCACACCCACTCCACCACCGGTCTGGCATTCATGACCTACCTCAAGGCCATCGAAGCCGGCTGTGACATCATCGATACCGCCATTTCTCCCTTCTCCGGCGGTACCAGCCAGCCTGCTACCGAGACTCTGGCTTACGCACTGCGTCAGCTGGGCTATCAGGTGGATCTGGACGATGCCTGCACCAAGAAGATCGCCGACTATTTCAAGGGCGTTCGCGACGATTTCGTAGCCGACGGCACGCTGATGCCCAAGTCTATGGCTACCGACACCCAGTGCCTGACCTATCAGATCCCCGGCGGTATGCTGAGTAACCTGCTGAGCCAGCTCAAGCAGATGAACGCGCTGGATAAGTTTGACGAGGCGCTGATCGAGACTCCCAAGGTCCGTAAGGATCTGGGCTATCCCCCTCTGGTTACTCCCACCTCTCAGATGGTTGGCGTTCAGGCCGTTACCAACGTTCTGCAGGGTGAGCGCTATAAGAAGGTCTCCAAGGAAGTTAAGGCTTACTGCCGCGGCGAGTACGGTCGTACTCCCGCCCCCATTGATCCCGAGGTGCAGAAGCTGATCCTGGGCGACGAGCAGCCCATCGAGGGTCGCTATGCCGATTCCCTGGCTCCCGTGGTGGAGACCACCCGTGAAAAGCTGGGCGATCTGGCAAAGTCCGACGAGGATGTGCTGAGCTACATCGCATTCCCCAACCTGGCCGAAAAGTATCTGGAAGAGCGCAAGGCCAAGGAAGAGAATGTGGCAACCTACTCCATCGTGGAGTGCTAAGGAGGCAGTATTATGATGATGCTCGCTGCCACCGCTGAAAAAATTGGCATTGCAGATGCCGGTATTGTGGCATTGCTGGGTTACGCGGTTGTCTTTTTTGGTCTGATCCTGCTGCTGATCGTGGTTTCGATCTTCGGTAAAATGTTCTCCGCCAAAAAAGCAGAAAAAGCCGCCGAGCCTGTTGCACCCGCACCTGCACCTGCCGATCCTGCACCTCAGCTGGCACCCGGTTCTTCCGGTCAGCTGAAGCTGCACGATGTTCCCCCGAAAACTGCCGCCATGCTGATGGCGATCGTAGCTGAAAAGACGGGCAAGCCCCTGAACGAGCTGCGCTTCATTTCCATTAAGGAGGTTAAGTAATTATGAAATATAAAGTTACCCTCAATGGCCGTACTTATGAGGTCGAAGTGGAAGCCGGCAAGGCTATGCTCATCGACGAATATGCCGCCAATGCACCTGCTGTTGTTCCCGTTTCCGCTGCTGCTGCCGCTGCTGTAACCGCAGCTGCACCTGCTGCCGCACCTGCCGCCGCAGCTGCCGGCGTTACGGTTTCCGGCGGTGAGAGCGTCAATGCTCCCATGCCCGGTAACATCCTCAAGGTCAACGTTTCCGCCGGTCAATCCGTCAAGAAGGGCGATGTTCTGATCGTTCTGGAGGCTATGAAGATGGAAAACGAGATCATGGCTCCCTGCGACGGCGTTGTTTCCGCTGTTTCCGTTGCCAAGGGCGCAACCGTCAATACCGGTGATCTGCTGGTTGCCATCGGCGGCACTGTTACCGCTGCTGCTCCCGCTCCCGTGGCTGCTCCCGCTCCCGTAGCCGCACCCGCTCCCGTAGCCGCACCTGCTCCCGCAGCTGCTCCTGCCCCCGCCGCTGCTCCCGTAGCCGGCGAGGCGGTCAAGGCTCCCATGCCCGGCAACATCCTCAAGGTCAATGTCGCCGCCGGTCAGGCTGTCAAGGAAGGCGACGTGCTGGTGATTCTGGAAGCGATGAAGATGGAAAACGAAATTATGGCTCCCAAGGCCGGCACTGTTGCACAGGTTTTGGTTTCCAAGGGTGCTACCGTCAATACCGACGATGTTCTGGTCGTCCTCGGCTAAGGAGGCGCCAGTATGAATATCAACATCGGTGAAGTTCTGCTGAATCTGTGGAACGATTCCGGATTTTCTTCCATTATCAGCGGTTTTATGAGCGACGGCGGCTGGCAGAACCTGGTGATGATCATCATCGGCTGCGTGCTGCTGTACTTAGGTATTGTCAAGCAGTTTGAGCCCCTGCTGCTGGTGGGTATTGCCTTTGGCTGTATCTTGAGTAACCTGCCCAGCGCCGGTCTTTATACCGAGGGTCTGTGGAAATGCTATGTTGAAGGCATTCCCTACGAAATTGTCAATGAATCCGGCGAAGTCATTAAGACCCTGACGCAAGATTCCATGACCTTTACAGACATAATCCACTATGGCGGTCTGCTGGACATTTTCTACATCGGCGTTAAGTCCGGCATCTACCCCTGCCTGATCTTTATGGGCGTTGGCGCGATGACCGTCTTCGGTCCTCTGCTTTCTAACCCCAAGAGCCTGCTGCTGGGCGCTGCTGCACAGCTGGGCGTATTCGCCGCATTCTTCGGCGCAGTTGCCCTGGGCTTTTCCGGTTCTGAGGCTGCATCCATCGGCATCATCGGCGGTGCCGACGGTCCTACCGCAATTTTCCTGACCACCCAGCTAGCACCCCATCTGCTGGGCGCTATTGCTGTGGCGGCTTACTCCTACATGGCGCTGATCCCGTTGATCCAGCCGCCCTTTATGAAGATGCTTACCTCTGCGGAGCAGCGTAAGATCAAGATGGTGCAGACCAGAAATGTGTCCAAGACCGAGAAGATCATCTTCCCCATTCTGGTTACTATCTTTGTGGCGCTGCTGCTGCCCGACACCGCACCTCTGGTAGGCTGCCTGATGCTGGGTAATCTGTTCCGGGAAACCGGTCTTACCGACCGTCTCAGCGACACCGTGCAGAATGCGCTGATGAACATCGTAACCATTCTGCTGTCCACCGCTGTGGGTGCGACGATGGTAGGTTCTACTTTCCTGACCATCGACACCCTGAAGATCGTCGTGCTGGGCGTTTGTGCATTCATTCTGTCCACCTGTGGCGGTCTGCTAGGCGGCCAGATCATGTGCAAGCTGACCCGCGGTAAGGTCAATCCTTTGATCGGCTCTGCCGGCGTGTCTGCCGTTCCTATGGCAGCCCGTGTTGCCAATAAGGAAGGCCAAAAGGCCAACCCCGCAAACTTCCTGCTGATGCACGCTATGGGCCCCAACGTGGCCGGCGTTATCGGCTCTGCCATCGCCGCAGGCTTCCTGCTCAGCGTTTTCGGTTAATTGAATGCCAATCCCCTGCCAAAAGGCAGGGGATTATGCATTTATAAAGAAGAAATGTGGCTCTGCCTTTTGGCAGGGGATTATGCATAAGCCTCCCCTGTGCAAGGGGAGGTGGCAAAAATCTCTGATTTTTGACGGAGGGGCTGTTATGCAGCGAAAGTTTAATAAGCAGCTTGTTCCCTTTGCAAGACAGCTGCGAAAAGAGATGACAAAAGAAGAACGCCATCTATGGTATGACTTTCTTCGGGATTATCCCATTCGGTTTACCCGCCAAAAAGTTATGGGTAAGTACATTTTGGATTTTTACTGCGCCCAAGCCAAGCTTGCAATCGAATTGGATGGTTCACAGCACTATGAGGACATCAATCTGGCAAATGACGCTCAACGGGCAGACTTTTTAAGCGGTTATGACGTAACCGTCATACGCATACCAAACAATGACATTGCCGAAAATTTCCGCGGTGTTTGCGAATACATCGATACCGCAGTAAAACAATCCCTCAGTCAAAAATCAATAGATTTTTGACAGCTCTGCCGAGCCCGCGCCCCTTTTGTCCGCTTTGCGGACATTTTCCCCGCTGACGGGGAAATCAACCCTTTGCACAAGGGAGCCTTTTCGACCTGCTTTTGCAGGTCGTTTTTTTATTTTTTAGGGTACAAAAAGCGACACAATAACCCTACACAATATGTGTATAATAACCCCTGGGGAGAGCTATGTTCTGCCCGAAAATAATCTTCATTTTTTAGTTGCATTTTTTCCACAATTCGGTGCAAAAAAACCTTGTTTTTTAAACGCAAATGTGATAAAATTTACGGTGAGGAAATATCGCATTTTTTACAGTTTTTTATCCGGAATTTTAGATAAAATGCAACGAAAGGAGCCAAATTATGTACTCATCTGCCTATGTTTGGGCTAAGGTTCTGAGCCATATGGAGGAACGGCTGGGCGCCGTTACCGTATCGGCCTGGTTTGACGATGCGGAGATCGTGGAACTGACCGAGGAACACCTGATTTTGTACACATCTTCCGACTTCCGACGGGAGATCATCCGCCGGCGCTGCACCGAATATATCCGCGACGCGCTGAAGGAAGTTTTTAACTCCGACGCAAAATTGCTGGTGTTTGGCGACGAGGAGCTGGAGGCCTTTCGTTCCAAGGACAAAAAGAACAACTCTATGGACTTTAACCCCCAGTTTTCCTTTGAAAGCTTTGTGGTCGGTCCTTCCAACCGGTTTGCCCACGGCGCTGCCATTGCCGTAGCTAATCACCCCGGCGATGTCTATAACCCCCTGTTTATTTACGGACCTCCCGGCGTGGGCAAGACCCATTTGCTCTACGCAATTGCCAACGGCATCCGCAAAACGAACCCCGATGCCAAAATCGTTTACATCAAGGGCGACCAATTCACCAACGAGCTGATCGCCGCACTGCAGACCGGTAAAAACATCGAATTCCGCAGCAAATACCGGGAAGCAGACCTGTTCCTCATCGACGACGTCCAGTTCATCGCCGGTAAGGAATCCACCCAAGAAGAATTTTTCCATACCTTTAATACATTGTATGAAAACCATAAACAGATCGTTATGACCGCTGACCGGAAGCCCAGCGATATGCTGACACTGGAAGACCGTCTGCGTACCCGCTTTGAATGGGGTCTGCTGGCGGACATTCAGCCCCCGGATTATGAAACCCGTATGGCAATTTTGAAAAACAAGGCGGATCATCTGGGTCTGAATCTTTCTGACGACGTTTGCAACTACATTGCCAACAACATCACCAACAACGTCCGCCAGATCGAAGGTACCGTCAAGAAGATCCTTGCCTATCGGGATCTTAACGATATGCCACTGGATCTGCCCAACATTTCCCGCGCCATCAACGATATGTTCAAGGCGGAAGGCAACGCCTTACCCACACCCAGTCTGATCGTCAGCCAGGTTTGCAAGTTCTACAGTGTTGATGAAATGATCCTGCGTGGCTCGCTGAAAAACAAGGGTACAGCAGAAGCACGTCAGGTGGCGATGTATCTGGTGCGCAAGCTGACCAATCTCAGCCTGCCGGATATCGGTCGGGAATTTGCCCGTGATCACTCCACCGTCCACCACGCAATCAATAAGGTGGAAATGGAGCTGAAAAACGGCAATACCACCATGCAAAATAACATCCGGGACATCACCGCAAACATCAATTCGTGCCTGTAAAATTATCCACACCCCCTGTGGAATGTGGATAGATAACCTGTGCATAACACCTTTGCGAAAATGCGCAAAATCCGGCTGTTGAAAAGTTATCATCCATCCCCAGGTGTCTGTTGATAAAAAGTACCCGGTTTTATTAGACAAAACCCACTTTTCCACATAACTTTCTACTACTACTGTTACTACTGCATAATATCTTATTTTTTATATATTATTTATTATTTTTACAGAAAGGAAAATTGCTATGCGTTTTACCTGTGAAAAAAATATGCTGGTTACCGGACTGAATATTGCCAGCCGTACCGTTGCTCAAAAGAGCTCCCTTTCCGTGATCGAGGGTATCCTTTGCCGTGCAAGCGACGGTCTGACCCTTACCGGTTATAATATGGAAACTGCTATCACCTATCAGATCGATGCCGAGGTTACGGAAGCAGGCTCCTGTATTCTGCCCGCCCGTCTGTTTGGCGACATTATCCGCCGTCTGCCGGAAGGACCGGTTACGGTTTTGGTGGATGATAACTATAAAATTTCCATTCGCGCCGGCTACGCATCCTTTACCATCAGCGCGGAAAGCGCCGAGGATTATCCGGAGCTGCCGGAAGTTGGCGAGGGTCGCCCCGTGCAGATTTCTCAGAATGCGCTGAAGGATCTGATTTCCGGTACGATTTTTGCTGTTTCCGAAAATCAGGGAAGACCCATCCACACCGGCGTGAAATTTGAGGTGGAAAACGATAAGATCTCTGCTATCGCAGTAGACGGCTTCCGTCTTGCCCGCAAGACTTATCATACCCCGGATCAGACCGGTTGGAACTTAAGCTTTGTCGTTCCCGCTGCGGGACTGAAGGAAGTGGAAAAAATCCTGACCGATTCCGACGAGGATGTTCTGTTTACTCTGGGCAGCAAGCACATTTTGTATCAGATTGGCGATGCAACCTTGATTTGCCGCCTGCTGGAAGGCGATTTTTTGGATTGGCGCAGAGTTGTGCCCACCAATTGCCCCGTAAAGCTGACTGCCCACGTTTGTGATCTGGCCAGCTCCATTGAGCGTGTGGGTCTGATCGTTTCTGAAAAGTATAAGAGCCCGGTGCGCTGCGTATTCTCCGATCAGGTGCTGCAGCTGCGCACCCAGACTACCATCGGCGCTGCAGAAGACCGCTGCACCATCGCCGGCGACGGCAAGGACTTGGAGATCGGCTTCAATGTCCGTTATCTTGCTGACGCTTTGCGTGTGATCCCCTCTGAGGAAGTGGTCATCGAGCTGACCAATGGCCTCAGCCCCATCGTTTTGACCTCTGCAGAGGAAAAATATGACTTCTCCTATATGATCCTGCCGGTGCGCATCAAGAGCTGATATGAAAGTTACTGTACGAAAGAAAAATAACGATATTCCCGTTGCCATCGCCACAGAGTTTATTAAACTGGAATCAGCGATGAAGCTGGCGAATATTATGCCCTCCGGCGGCTCTGCCAAGCAGGAGATCCAGGCAGGCTACGTACTGGTTAATGGAGAGGTGTGTACCATGCGGGGAAAAAAGCTGTACCCCGGCGATACCTTCTCCTATGACGGCGATACCTGGTGCATCCATGCGGCTGAATGACATTACCCTCCGGGATTTTAGAAATTATGTAAACCAGAAGATTGAATTTGATCCCGGTGTGAACTTAATTGTGGGCGATAATGCCCAGGGAAAGACCAATCTTCTGGAAGCAATCTGCTATTTGGGCTCGGGAAAAAGCTTCCGGGCACAGAAAACCGGGGAAATGGTGCGCTTTGGCGCAGATTTCGCGGATATTGAGGGCAATGTGTTCTCTCAGGAGCGGCTGCAGACCCTGCGTTGGGTGCTGTTTTCCGGCTCCCGGCCCCGCCAGATCTGGAAAAACGGCGCAAAAAAGAAGACTGCGGCGGAAATATCCGGTATTATGTCAACTGTGTTATTCTGTCCCGAGGATCTGATGGTACTAAAATCCGGCGCATCTGCCCGTCGGCGGTTGGGGGATCACGCGTTGTGTCAGTTGCGTCCCAATTACGACGCGGCGCTGACGGAATACAACCGGATTTTGGATATCAAAAGCCGTATTTTGAAGGATCATTTTGAAGATCCCGCGGTTTTAGAGATCCTGCCGGAGTATAATGCCCGTCTGTGTCAGGTGGGCGCGCTGCTGATCAGCTATCGTGCCCGATTTTATGAAGGCTTGGGCAAATTTGCTGCCCAGTATCACGGGCAGTTTTCCGGCGGTGCAGAGGAATTTGACCTGCAGTATAAGACGGTTTCCACTGTTAGCGATCCCTTTGCACCGGTGGACAAGCTGACCGAGGATCTGCAGGCACATTTGGAAAGTCATTATCGGGCGGAATTGGAAACGGCGCAGTGCCTGACCGGTCCTCATAAGGATGATTTTTCTGTCAGTCTTTCCGGCATCAATCTGAAAGCCTACGGCTCTCAGGGTCAGACCCGTACGGCGGCTATCAGTTTAAAGCTTGCCCAGCGGGAGCTGATGAAGCGGGAATCCGGTGAAGAGCCGGTACTGCTGCTGGACGATGTTCTGTCGGAACTTGACCCCGGTAGGCAGGATTTTGTGCTGAATCAGATCGTTTCCGGTCAGGTGTTCATCACCTGCTGCGAGCCCGGCCGCTTCACCAAACTGGGCCGTACGATCGAAATAGAAAAAGGAAATGTAAAGATATAAATGTAGGGGCGGATGCCCACATCCGCCCGCGGGACGATGTAGGCATCGTCCCCTACAATAACGACTTTATTACGATAGCATATTTTACAGTCAGGAGGACTTAGTATGTCTGACGAAACGAAAGTAACACAGGAATACGGCGCGGAGCAAATTCAGGTTTTGGAAGGCCTGGAAGCGGTCCGCAAGCGCCCCGGTATGTACATCGGCTCCACATCCTCTTCGGGTCTGCACCATCTGGTGTACGAAATCGTGGACAATTCCATCGATGAGGCGCTGGCCGGTTACTGTAAGAATATTACCGTAACCATCAACGAGGGCAATTCCATCACCGTTACCGATGACGGTCGTGGCATCCCCGTGGATATTCAGGCGCAGACCGGTAAGCCTGCGCTGGAGGTCGTTTTCACCGTGCTGCACGCCGGCGGTAAGTTTGGCGGCGGCGGTTACAAGGTCTCCGGCGGTCTGCACGGCGTTGGCGCATCCGTCGTTAACGCGCTGTCCGAATGGCTGAAGGTCCGGGTCTACAAAAACGGCAACATCTACGAGATGAAATTTGCCCGGGGCAATATCACCCAGCCTATGCAGATCGTAGGCACCACCGACAAAACCGGTACCGAGGTTACCTTCCAGCCCGATCCGGAGATGTTCGACACCACCGAATACGACTATGCGATCCTGCACACCCGTATGCGGGAAAAGGCATTTTTGACCGCAGGTCTGAACATTTCCATCACCGACAAGCGCGGTGAGGAGGAAGTTTCTGACTCTATGTGCTATGAAGGCGGTATTCGGGAGTTTGCCACCTGGTGCAACAGAAATAAGACACCGCTGCACAGCGACGTGATCTATATGTCCGGTATGAAGGGCGATGCCTCTGCGGAAATCGCCATTCAGTATAACGATGGCTTCAACGAATTCATTCTGTCCTTCGCCAACGAGGTCAACACCCCCGAAGGCGGTATGCACGAAACCGGCTTCAAGACCGCGCTGACCCGCGTTTTGAATAACTACGGCGTGAAAAACGGCATGATCAAGGGCGACGACAAGGTCTCCGGCGAGGATTGCCGCGAGGGTATCACCGCCATCATCTCCGTCAAGCTGACGGACGCCCAGTTTGAAGGTCAGACCAAGGCAAAGCTGGGCAACGCCTACATTCGTACTTTGGTGGATCAGATCGTAAACGATCAGCTGGCAACTTACTTTGAGGAGCATCCTGCCACCGCCAAAACCATTCTGGAAAAGGCTATGATGGCCAACAGAGCCCGGGAAGCAGCCCGTAAGGCACGGGAATCCATTCGCCGCAAAACCGGTCTGGAATCCGGTCAGATGCCTGACAAGCTGCAGGACTGCAACGAGCGCGACCCCGAGCTGTGCGAAATTTACATCGTCGAGGGTGACTCCGCTGCCGGCTCTGCCATTCAGGGCAGAGATTCCCGCTTCCAGGCGATCCTGGCAATGTGGGGTAAAATGCTGAACGTGGAAAAGGCCCGTGCCGACAAGGT
>JAZNNE010000030.1:0-7241 GCA_045580125.1 Faecousia sp.
CTTCGTCATAGTTATGCACAGAGAAGATTTGCTGAAGTGTCTCAGGTAGCCCCTGAGAAGGCGAAAAAGGTCGTGAGCCATGATTTGGGCCATAACAGAGGAGAAGCAACCGATATCTACTTGCCCTTCCTCAAGGCCAAAGCGCAGAAGTAATTTTTTATTTAAGAAGGAGTCTTTCAAAATGAAAACAATGTCCCAATATGGGACTGATATATGAAAACAGGGACATTCAAGTAAAACAAGGGCGGTGGCACCTGTCACCGCCCGTAAGGAGAAAATTATGATGAATTTGAATTTGCCCGCCTCCGGCAAAAACGGAGGTAAGAAAATTTAGGAGGTGTCGCTTATTAACAATCCGAAAATTGTTTTTAAGTCGGACGTTCCCGAAGAAGCTCTTAACTCTCTTGCTGCCGTATTTATTGAAGAAATTGAAAAGCTGTTGGAAACCGAAGAAGGTAAAGCTGAGTTTGTGAAGTTTATGCAGGAACATTCTGACCCTAATAAGGAATGATAGAAAACGGGCAGTGCCGATGTTGCTGTCGGCACTGTCTGAAAATTTTCGTCAGCAAAACATTCCGCAGAAATACACTCGTTTAGTTTTGATAATAAACGCATATAATATTGACTTAAAACTGTAATTGTGTTATAATATATATAGTTCATATGGAGGTGAGAAGATATGAATATAGTTGGAGAACGGATGAAAGAACTACGAGTAAATGCCCGTTACTCGCAAAAGCAGCTGGCCGATCTGTGCGAAACCACCCAGGCATCCATCGGTCGGTACGAAACCGGACTTGCTGAGCCACCGCTGCAAAAACTCTTGTGGTATGCAGATTTCTTTGATGTGTCCCTTGACTACATTTTCGGAAGAACCGATAACCCACAAGGTATGCAAAAACACCCAGCAATTAAATCAGCACTTGCGAAGGATGGTGGCCTGGAAACGCTCTTGGAAATGTGCTTTACTCCCGGTACACTGTTCAATGACCGGCTAAAGGAGACCATCGCTCAGGTTCTTCAGGAGGTGAAGAACGAATGATTGGAGTCATCTACGCACGGTATTCCTCGGAAAGCCAGCGGGATGAGAGTATTGACGGTCAGCTCCGGGAATGTATGGCCTTTGCGCAGCGGCAAGGAATCACTATTCTGGACACTTACATTGACAGAGCGTTATCCGCAAAGACAGATAACCGACCACAGTTCCAGAAGATGATTAAGGATAGTTCTAAACGAAAATTCGATGTGGTTCTTGTTTGGAAGTTGGATCGGTTTGCAAGAAATCGGTACGATTCAGCCAACTATAAAGCAATACTGAAAAAGAACAATGTCAAAGTCATATCGGCCACAGAGAATATCTCAAACAATTCCGAAGGAATCCTCTTGGAATCGGTATTGGAAGGCATGGCAGAATACTTCTCTGCGGAACTGGCAGAAAAGGTCAGCAGAGGCATGACGGAGAATGCACTCAAGTGTAAGTTTAACGGTGGCACAGTCCCCATAGGATACATCGTCAATAAAGATCAGTATTATGAGATTGATCCCGTTAAAGCTCCCTGGGTTTTGGAAGCATTCAAATTGTACGGCAACGGTAAGACGATAAATGAAATCGTTGCCCTATTGAATGCCAAAGGCGTTACAACTTCGAAAGGCAGTAAGCTGACGATCAATATCGTTACAAACCTGTTGAAGAATCGCCGGTACATAGGAGAATATCGCTTTGGTGATGTAGTCTGTGAAAACGGAATCCCGCAAATTGTCCCAACGGACTTATTCAACAAGGTACAAGACCGACTAAGGAAGAACACAAAGGCTGCTGCAAGGTACAAGGCCAAGGATGATTACTTATTGACCACCAAGCTGTTCTGCGGTAAATGCGGTGCTTATATGGCAGGAGAGAGCGGCACAGGGCGTAATGGTACGGTGCACCGATATTACAAGTGCAACACCGCCAAGTACAAGCATACCTGCGATAAAAAGACGGTCAAGAAAGACTGGATAGAAAATCTCGTCATCAAGTACACCCGCGAAATGATGATGAACGACAACGTAATCGAAGACATCGCTGACATTGTATTTCGGAACTTTCAAAAAGTGAATCCCGCCATACAGCTTCTGAAGCAGCGGCTCAGCGAAACGGAAACAGCACTGAACAATCTACTCAAAGCAATAGAAGAAGGCATTATTACTTCAACAACGAAACAGAGAATGCTCGAATTGGAGCAGACAAGAGATGAGATAAATTTGAAGCTCATCAAGGAAGAGATGAAAAAGCCCAAAATGACAAAAGAGGGCTTAGTACTATGGTTGAAGCAAATTCAGACCATGCGCTTAGAAACGAAGGAACACAAACAAAGACTGATTGACATATTTGTAAACGCCGTATATCTCTACGACGACAAATTGGTCATAACGTTCAATTATAAGGAAGCAACTAAAACTGTAAGCCTAAAAGAGGTAAACGGTTCGATTATAGAATGTGCTGGTGTACCATTAAACGGGTTATCCCATTTGGGATAACCCGTTTAAATTTTTTCTTATTTTTTCCTCTCTCCCCTCTTGACAAACTTATCCAAATACTGTAATATATCTTCGGTTAGCATTGGCTAATTCATTTTTAAAGCGTTTCGGTTAGCATAGGCTAATCGTTTGGAGTGATGCATATGAATCTAATGGAAGCACAAGAAGGAAAAGAATATATCATTGCCCAAATCAGCACCGATGACGAGGAGCTCAACGCCTTTCTGTTCTCCCTTGGCTGCTACAGCGGCGAGCCCATCACCGTCATCTCCCGCCGTAAGAGCAGCTGCACCGTTTCCATTAAAGACGGCAGATACAATATCGATAATCAGTTGGCTGAGGCGATCATCGTCTGATTTGACGACGCTATAGACAGTCCACTGATTGTCTTTTGCCTAAGAGTTAGCAGTGCCTAACTTCCGCTTTCGTAAATTTACAGCACATGCTGTCAGAATCAGGAGGAATCCAAAAATGAGAATTGCTTTTGCAGGCAATCCCAACAGTGGCAAGACCACGATGTACAACGCCTTGACCGGTCGAAACGAAAAGGTGGGCAACTGGGCAGGCGTTACCGTTGACAAAAAGGAAGCGCCCATTAAAAAAGCATACGCCGGTGATCTGGAACTGATCGCAGTAGACCTTCCCGGTGCCTACTCTATGTCCCCTTTCACTTCCGAAGAGAGCATCACCAGTACATACGTCAAAAACGAAAACCCCGACGTGATCGTTAACATTGTAGATGCCACCAACTTAAGCCGCAGTCTGTTTTTTACCACACAGCTGCTGGAGCTGGGCATTCCCATGGTGGTGGCGCTGAACAAGCACGACATCAACAAGAAAAAGCAGACCAAGATCGATGTTTCTGCTCTTTCGGAGAAACTGGGCTGCCCCGTTGTGGACACCACCTCTATCACCGGTGACGGACTAAAAGAGGTCGTTTGCGCTGCCATCGCCCAAAGCGGTCAAAGCCAGAAAGCGCCCTATGCGCAAGGCGACATTGATCTGACGGATAAAAAGGCGGTGGAGGCCGCCGACCGCAAGCGGTTTGCATTCGTAAATAGGATCGTTAAAGAAGTGGAGTCCCGCAAGGTTCTGACCAGAAATAAAAACTATCAGGATAAAATCGACGCTGTTTTGACCCACCCCGTTGGCGGTCTGGCCATTTTTGCTGTCGTGATGTTTTTGGTGTTCCAGATCTCCCAGGCTTGGCTGGGCGTTTGGATCGCAGAGGGTTATGAATTTGCAAACGGCACTACCATTCCCGGTTTGGTAACCCTGATCGATATGTTCAAGGATTGGATCGCCGGTCTTCTGGAAAACGCAAACGCCAACATTTTCCTTTCCAAGCTTCTAACGGAAGGCGTCATTGGCGGTGTCAGCGCCGTTATCGGCTTCCTGCCTCTGGTGATGGTAATGTATTTCCTGATCTCCCTGCTGGAAGACTGCGGCTATATGGCCCGCGCTACAGTAGTGCTGGATCCCATCTTTAAGAAAGTTGGTCTTTCCGGCAAGTCCGTCATTCCTTTCGTCATCGGCACCGGCTGTGCCATTCCCGGCGTTATGGCTGCCCGTACCATTCGAAACGAGCGGGAGCGCAACGCCACCGCAATGCTGACACCCTTTATGCCCTGCGGCGCAAAGCTGCCGGTTATCGCTCTGTTCGCCGGTGCGTTTTTTGACGAAGCCGGCTGGGTAGGTACACTGATGTACTTTGTGGGCATCGTCTGTATCCTGCTGGGCGCGCTGCTGGTCAACAAGATCGCTGGACACAAGAATCGCAAGTCCTTCTTCATCATCGAGCTGCCGGAATATAAGGCCCCCAGCCTGAAGCGGGCGTTTCTGGATATGTGCAGCCGCGGCTGGGCGTACATCGTCAAGGCCGGTACGATTATTTTGCTGTGCAATGCCATCGTTTTCGTTATGCAGTCCTTTAACTGGAATTTCCAGCTGGTGGAGGAAGGTATGGAAGAAACCTCTATTCTCGCCACCATCGCTAACCCCATTGCCGTTTGCCTCTTCCCCATCGTGGGCATCACCGCCTGGCAGCTGGCAGCCGGTGCTGTTACCGGCTTCATCGCCAAGGAAAATGTGGTAGGCACACTGGCTGTTTGCTACGGCTTTGCCGTCAATGAGGATCTGGAAATGATCGGTACTGGCAACGAGGTTGCTGACACTATGGTAGGATTGACGAAAGTCGCCGCCTTGGCATATCTGATGTTCAACCTGTTCTCTCCCCCCTGCTTTGCTGCATTGGGCGCGATGAACAGCGAGATCAAGCAGAAAAAGTGGTTCTGGGGCGGTATCGCTCTGCAGCTGTGCACTGGCTACAGCATTGCTTATCTGGTATACACCGTCGGCACCTTAATCGTTGATCCTGCAGCTTTGCATATCGGCGGTGCAATCGGCGGCGGTATCTTCGTGCTGGCATTCGCTGCCGTCCTCATTTGGCTGTGCATTCGGTCCGACAAGAAAGTCAAATCAGAATTAGCCCTTAGCGGGAGGAAATAAGTTATGAAACCCATCGACTGGCTTGTACTTGGTGCTCTGCTGGCAATTGCAGCAGCGGCCGTGTACGCCATCTACCGCTCCAAAAAAAACGGCAAAAAGTGTATCGGCTGTCCCGACAGCGGCAGCTGTAACGGCTGCTGTAGCAGTTGCAAAAGCAAATAATCCCACCGCAGGCAGTTGAGAAATCAGCTGCCTGCTTATTTTTCGGTAAAAACAGTTGTTATTCGCAAAAACTTGTGATATAATTTTATCAAATTCCCAAGGAGGCTACGAATTATGGCAGTTAACCACAACTTCCGCAGTTCTATGGGCGGCTTTAACCGCGAGGATGTTGTCCGCTATATTGAATATATGAACACCAAGCACGCCGAGGAAATCGTCGCGCTGCAGGCGGAGCTGGAGCAGCTGCGGCAAGGCACCTGCAACCCCGCACCGCAACCCAATGCTGACGAAAGCCGCGATTTGGCAATGCAATTGGAGCAGGCGCTGGCCGCCAATGCCGATCTGAAGCTCAAGTGCGCGCAGCTGGAAGCAAAGCTCAATGCCGGCAACCGCGAAAAGGAGCTGGACGCCTACCGCCGTGCGGAGGCCATTGAGCGTCAGGCTAAGGAACGCTCTGAACAGCTGTTTAATCAGGCCGCAGGCACTCTGGCGCAAGCCACCACGCAAGTTGATAACGCAGCCGCATCCTATATCAGTGTTGCTGACCAGATCACACCTCAGCTGGACTCCCTTCGTATGGCCATCGAAAGCAGCAAAAACGCTCTGCGTGATGCCGCTACCACAATGTACGGCATCCAACCCACCTATACGGAAGAATAATAAATCAGCGCATACGAAACCCGTATGCGCTTTTCTGCGGAGTTTATTATGAAAGTTGTAAAACCCAGCTATTTTGACATTTTCAAATGTATCGCCTCTGCCTGCCCTGACAGCTGCTGTAAGGAGTGGACTGTCCAGGTAGATACCGAATCCGCCGATTACTACCGCAGCCTGTCCGGCGCTCTGGGCGACCGTCTGCGGCAGGTTTTGGCAGAGGAAGACGGCGATACTGTGATGATCAACGAAGGTAACCGCTGTCCTATGTGGCGCTCCGACGGTCTATGCCGTATTCAAGCGGAGCTGGGACACGATGCACTGTGTAAGACCTGCCGGGAATTTCCCCGTCTGACCCACGATTACGGCGATTTTGTGGAACTGGGCTTGGAGCTTTCCTGCCCCGTGTCAGCCCATCTGATCCTGACAGCACCCGTCGAGCCTCCCATAGTCGAATATACAGACGGCGGCGAAACGCCGGAATACGATACCGATGCGATGGAAATTCTTCTGCGAACCCGGGATCAGATGCTGACTATTTTGGCTGACGAATCCCGTCCCATTGGCGAAACTCTGGTGTTGGGGCTTATGTATGGACATCATGCGCAGGCGTTGCTGGACGGCATCGACGTCGCGCCTTTTGACTCCAATGCCGCCTTGGAAACCGCCCATCAGTTTGGAAAGATCACCGACGACCTGTGCACATTTTATGCCGACTTGGAGGTGCTAACGGACCGCTGGCAGCATCATCTTAAGTCCCCTTCCCCATCCCCTTGGTGCCAGCCTATCCGTGCAATGGCACGCTACGGCACGGAGCGTTACTGGCTACAGGCCGTGTCGGATTACGACCTGATCAGTCGGGTGAAAATGATCATCGCAGCCTGCATTCTCGTGAAAACCTTGGGCGGCGATCCAATCCATACTGCGCAGCTGTATTCTAAGGAAATCGAGAATAACGCCGGCAATGTCGACACAATTCTCGACGCAGCCTATACCCACCCAGCATTTTCTGACCAAAACTTGCTGGGCTTGCTTCTGGAATAATCGTTAAACCGGAGCGGACATAAGTCCACCCCTACGATAACCCCTTGGTACACCCGTAGTGGCAACCCTCGCGTTCGCTCGAAAATCCTGCATCAACCACCGCACCTGTCATCCCGAGCGAAGTCGAGGGATCTACCGCAGAAATTTGGTGCGAAGATTCCTCGATTACGCTTCGCTCCACTCGGAATGACAATACTTTCAGTGTATCTGCAAAAAACGGCAAGGAGAATTCTCCTTGCCGTTTTTGTTATGGAGTTTACCGCTTAATGCTGCTACTGTTTGTATAGCTGCTCTTGTAGCTGCCGCTGTAGGCGCGGACGGTGTACTGGTAGGTTACGCCCGCCTTTGCGGTG
>JAZNNE010000031.1:0-6368 GCA_045580125.1 Faecousia sp.
GCGCTCTGAAGCGGTTCAAACGTCAATGTGCTCGCACCGGTGTTTTGGCAGAAGCTCGTAAGCGCGAGCATTATGAAAAGCCCAGCGTGAAACGCAAGAAGAAAGCAGAAGCTGCACGCAAGCGCAAGTACTGATTCAACAAGCAAACAAAAGCCACGTTTTTTGCAAGAAAAACGCGGCTTTGCTGTGTTTGTAAGCATGATGAAAGAAAAATGTAAGAAATTTTTGCCGAAAGCTTTCTATAACGTTTTCGCTGTATTTACATGGGCTGCCAAATGTGGTATACATATGTTGGTAATTTGTTTACAATTGATTTGCCAAAGTGGTAAATCAGACAGATCATTCAGTCGTATCCGGCAGAAAGATCCCGTGATGCGTCTTGCCAATAATGACGGCCATAAAGGAGCTTGGAAAAATGAAAAAGAATCATTACCTTCTGCACAGAGTCGTTGCTATGCTGATGTGCGTATGCATGCTCGTGAGCAATACCGGCATTGCCCTGTCGGATACCCCTGCTGTGGTATCCGATCCCGTGCCGCTGCTGGATCAGCAGATCGCATACAGCGCGGAGAACGAGGTGCCGCTGGGCAACTATGCCCAGCTTACCCACAAGCTGACCGCAGACCGGGACGGCACTCCTTTGCCCGATACGGTAGAGGATGGGCAGAGCCTGTTTTTCCAGCTTGCTTTCAACCTGACCAAGCAGGATGGCAGCTATCTGCTGCGTCAGGCTTACCGGAACGGGGAAGTCGGTTCCGATACGGTATTCACGGTGGATATCAGCTTTCTGAACCTGCTGGGCAGCGCCAATTATCCTACCTCTTTCGACAGTAAGGACAACATTGCCAGTGACGGCGACAAGAACATTTTCCGCTGGTGGGTGGACGAAGCCAACGGAAAGATCTGTCTGCGCTTTTACGACAATGTATATACCGACGAAGGCGACGTAAGCAACACCAAGGTTGGCTTTGAAGGAACACTGGATGTCAGCGGCCGGAATGACGATGGCCAGCTGCATTTTGGCGTGGACAGGGAAACCACCTCGCTGATCGCCAAGCAGAGCTACGGCCTTACAAAGACCGCGGGTGTGCCCTACTTCAGCACCGATGCTTCCTCTTATCTGGTGGATTATACCGTTACCCTTACGCTGGATCAGAACATGAAGCTGTCTGCAGATGCGGCAGGGAATATGTACTGCGCAGCCCTTGCGCTGGAGGATACCGTGCTTGCAGACGGCGCACTTGCAGGCGAGATCTTCGGCGCTCCCACAGTCACCGCCCCCGAGGGCGAGACCGCAACCGTTGCTCTGGCAGCCAACGGTACCGTTAATACCCTTACCGTGACCAGTCCGGATCAGGTGCTGGAGAAGGGCGAATACACCTTTGTTTACAAAATGAAGGTAGACAGCGCCGCTGCTCTTGCCAAACTGGCAGACTACACTGATGCCCAGAAGACCAACACCGTCGAGGTGAAGGAAAACGGTCAGTCTCTCAAGACCCCGCTCACCGCAACCGCCACCATCGCATGGGATGAGGTGACCGAGAACCAGTTCAAGATCGATAAGAATGCCTTTATGGATCATGGCGCAGACTTCAAGGGCGTTTACACGGATGAGACCAATGAGAAGTACTATATCGACTACCGGGTCGTGGTTTATATCCGCGAAGCCGTACAGACCTTTACTGTAACCGATGCACCGCAGTATGGTGTAGACATCCGCACGGATGAATCCATTATACTGGAAGGTGTGGACAGCGCAGCTGATTACTGGACCAGAGATGCGGATGAAGCTGATCTGAGCGATGTTCAGGCAACCGTAACCACAGAAGTGCAGCGCCTGCCGCTGGGACAGAACGGTGCCGAAACGAACTGTCAGGTGATCACCGTTACTGCCCCCGAGGGCCAGCTGCTGGCTCCTGGTGCGTATTATCTGCGTATTCCTGCGGATGTGACCAGTGCTGTTGCAGGCGCGTTCGATAAGAATAGTGCGCAGTATTATTCCAATATCGCCTACCTGACCAGCGTTGGCGGCGTTCAGACTAATGAATACAAGGAATTTAAGCAGGATATTCCAAAATATAGCGAGCCCAACAAGTCCGGTGGTTACGAGGTCGATCAACAGACTGGCGAGTTGCTGTTCCATGAAGGCAAGCCCGTTATCCGCTGGGATGTATGGTTCGGTTGGGATTTCTACAACAAATCGGAATTCGTCGACAGTCTGACCGGCATGAAACTGCTGGTGAATGCAAACTATCCCATGGAGATCCACAGCTTCAAGGACAGCAAAAATTTCACCGAGACCCTTGCTTCTCTGAAGAGCCTGACGGATACCAATTATATTGATTTCACCGAGGATGGTACGGGCTTCACGTTCAAAACCGAGAATCTGGATACCAACACAGACGGAACCAGTGTGAAACTTTACAAGCTGGTTTACTTTTCCACGCCTTTGGATGATGAAGAGGATACCGGTTATCTGACCACCGGTTTGAAAAACAGCTATACCGTCACCCATAAAGATCCTTTTGGCAATGGTTTCGGCGAAGGCCCCAGCACCGGCGAGGCAGAGCCGACGATGACCGGTAATGCCCGTCTGCATGTGAGCAAGAAGCATGTGATCGAACTGAACGACAGTCTGACCCAGTGGAAGATCACCTGCGATAACACGCAGAACAAGATTCCCTTTGCACTGCTGGGCGATTTGGAGATTATTGATCTGGTACCCCAAGCCCAGACGCCTATCGGCGAAGTGAATATCCACTACAGCGATCAACACCCCATCACTGTTGAGATGACTTGCGACAACAATGCAATAATCCCGCTGGTGGAAGGAACTCATTACAATATCGTTAAACAGCATACTGATTACGATTTTGGTCAGGATGGCAGGTACGGCTTTGCTGTCAAACTGAATATGGAAGCAGTTGCGGCAGCAATAGAGGAGAAGGGTGCAGTCTACTTCAAGACCATTGATGTACTGTGTTATCTTGAAAATGAAACGCATCCCTCTGGCCAGAACTACCGGATCAAGAATGACGGATGGCTGTCCTATACCAATCAGGGGCAGAGCCTGCTGGAAAGTGTTAATGCCGATTATTATCGCGGCTTTTCCACCAGGTGGAAGGGCGTTCATCCGTACGAAGACAATTACAACCCCGAATCCCCCAGAAGGTTCTATGTGGCGAATACCGATGAAAATGGAAATGCCATTGGGTGGCAAGAGTTCACTGGTGGATATAATCATAATCCTGCTATCGGCGATGGGCTGAAGGAGATCGTGTGGAGAATCTACATTGGCGCACGTGAGTTCGGCAATGATGATAATCCTATCACGGTTACCGTAACAGATACCTTCTCCGACAACCAGATGTTCCCCACTTATGACGGCAAGGAACTGAAGGATCTGTTCCTGATCCGGGCAGAGGATGCCACGGACTACATTATTCTTCCGGATAGTGTTGTCGCCAACGGCAATTCCTTTACGCTTACCTTTACTGTGCCCGGCGGTGGCTGGGCTGACAACGACAAAGACAAGAGTAAGGATATCATTATCGACTACCACACCATCCTGAAGCCGGAAGCTATTAAGGATGCGCTGGATCAAGCCCCCGATGGTTCAACCAGCGTCATAGTGCCTTATGACAACACCGCCACGGTTGGCTGGAACGGGGATTCATACACCATCCCCACGGAAACAAGCTCCGCTACCTTCAGCACCTCCATGCTGGATAAGACTTCCTCTATTGTTACGGCGGTCAGCGAGATCGAATACACCATTCTGATCAACGAACTCCGTTTGCCGCTCAACAATGGGCAGCCTCTTGTGCTTACCGATACCCTGGGTGCAGGTAAGGAAAACTTCCTCTACCGGGACGACAGCATCGAGTTGATCAATGCCGATACGGCAAAGCGCCTTACAGCGGGCACCAGTGTTACCGACAGTACCTATACCATCACCTGGCTCAGCGGCGATACCAAGGGCTTTACCATCAGCGTGCCCGATGGGCAGAAGCTGAAGCTCTCCTATCGTGTAAAGCCCCAGAACGCAATAGGGGAGGATACGGCACAGCTGAGCAACTCCGCCAGTCTGGATGGCAGAACCTCCAGCCATGTGCAGAACAGCTTTAGGGTAAGCGCCTCCAACCAGGAAGCCACCTACACGCCTCCCGAAGGTACGTCTGCCGTCAGCATCCGCAAGCTGGAAGGCGGCAGTAGTGTGCAGGTCCTGCTGGCCGGTGCAGAATTTACCGCCTATCCTGTTCAGCCCAACGGCAGTCTGGGCAATGCCTATGCCACCATTACCACCGATGCCAACGGCAAGGCACTGTTCAGCTTCAGTCGTCAGGGCGATGCTGGGTATGATACCGTATACTGCATCAAAGAAACAAAGGCTCCCGTTGGCTACGAAGCCTCCAATGGGGAGTGGTATTTCTACTTCAGTACCGAAGGCAAGGTTTATGCCAACGATACGGTTAAGGTCATTGTGGAATTGCTGCAGTCCCAGAACAAGACGGTGCAGCAGGTGTTTAACGAGACCGTTCACCAGATGAATGTGGAGAACATGCCTTACACCTGCGATCTGCGCATCTATAAGATCTCGCCCCAGGGCGATGGGCTGCAGGGCGCTGTCTTTGCCCTGAACGATGCCAGAGGCAATGTCGTTGGTGCTCCCGTGATTGAGACGGTAGACGGAAAAACCAGCTATACCTTCAGCGGTCTCAAGGGCGGCAATTATACCCTTACCGAGGTCAAAGCCCCGGTGGGCTATGTGCGCAGCGAGGTGAGCAGCTGGAACATCACGCTGGATCCCGTCAACTGCTCTGCTGCCATCAATTGGCTTGAGGGTACTGCCGACGAGGTTAAGGCTCTGGTAACGACCGCCACCGAAGACGGTGCAGCCACTCTGACCATCATCAACAACGAAGCCGAACCTGCTCAGGTACAGATCCCTGTGACCAAGCAGCTGGAGAATGCCCAGACGGCTGAGGCTGCCTTCGTCTTTACCATGGCAGCCGAGAGCGCAAATGCGCCCATGCCCGCCGGAACGGATGAGAACGGCTGCGTAACGGTCTCCACCGCCGATGCCGCCTATGATGCTGACGGCAAAGCAGAGGTTGTGTTTGCGCCCATCAGCTTTGGTATCGATCATCTGGATCAGGAATATACCTACCGGATCACCGAGAATGAGGTCGATGTTTCCACCAACTTCGTGGGCGACACCACTGTGTATTTCGTAAAGGTAGCTGTGGAATGGAATGCTGCCGACGAAAAGGTGGAAGCCGAAGTTGTTTCCGTTACCGATGGAGACGGCAATGAACAGGAAGGCATCGCCTTCGTGAATACCTTCGATCCGTCCAGAACATCGATAACTGTTGCAAAGCTCTGGGACGATGCCGACGATCAGGACGGCAAGCGTACCGGTGTGGTTGCCAATGCCATCCTGTCCAAGACGGTAGGCGATACCACCACCGACATCGAAGCTGCAACGGTGACCGTAGGCGCAGCCAACGACTGGAGCCATACTTGGAACGATCTGCCCGTCTATGAAGGCGGCGTAGCCATCGTGTACAGCGTGCGTGAGGAACTGGTCACCGCCAACGGTTATACCAGCAACACCACCGCATCTGTTGAGGTCGCCAACGGCGAAACGATCACCATTACCAACACCTACAACCCCGAACTGACCACCATTTCCGTGGAAAAGCTCTGGGACGATGCCGACGATCAGGATGGTAAGCGTACCGGCGTGGTTGCCAAGGCTGTTCTGTCCAAGACGGTAGGCGATACCACCACCGATATCGAAAGCGCAACGGTGACCGTTGGTGCAGACAATGATTGGAGCTACACTTGGAACGATCTGCCCGTTTATGAAGGCGGCGTAGCCATCGTGTACAGCGTGCGTGAGGAACTGGTCACCGCCAACGGTTATACCAGCAACACCACCGCCTCTGTTGCGGTTGATAACGGCGAAACGATCACCATTACCAACACCTACAACCCCGAACTGACCACCATTTCCGTGGAAAAGCTCTGGGACGATGCCGACGATCAGGACGGCAAGCGTACCGGCGTGGTCGCCAAGGCTGTTCTGTCCAAGACGGTAGGCGATACCACCGCCGACATCGAAGGCGCAACGGTGACCGTTGGTTCAGACAATGATTGGAGCTACACTTGGAACAATCTGCCCGTTTACGAAGACGGTGTGAAGATCGTCTACAGCGTACGCGAAGAGCTGGTGACCGCCAACGGTTACACCAGCGACACCACCGCCGCTGTTGTGGTTGATAACGGTGACACCATCACCATTACCAACACCTACAATCCCGAACTGACCAGCATCACCGTCGAAAAGCTCTGGGACGATGCCG
>JAZNNE010000032.1:0-2695 GCA_045580125.1 Faecousia sp.
CTTCACGGAGCATTTTTACACCTGCACGCCCCAGATTCTCAAGGGTCTGGCAGAAAGCTACGCCGGTGGTGGCAGCATGACGGAAAACATCGACAAAGTCGGCGGTGAGGGCACAGGTGCCTTTGCCAAGCAGGTCATTGATACCTATCTCGCGCGTCTATAATAGGCAATTGCGGATGCTTCGGCATCCGCTTTTTGTTGCGATACCCAGAAAAATGCGATATAATGCCTTTAAGACAATCAACGATGAAAGCAAGTAAATGAGAGGTGTGCTATGAAAAAAGTTAAAATCACTGCCGTCCGGAAGGCAAGCTACCCGGATTTAATGGAAAAATACGAAAACCCCATCCAGCATGCCTGTGACATCGAAGAAGGTCAGGTATGGATCGCCAACGGCTGGGCAAAACCGGAAGGTTTCTGCGACAGCGCATGGGACAGCATTTCTGCCTTTGTGATGACCCTAGCCCACGGTGGTGGGAAATTCTACGATGGGTGGATGAAGAACCCCAAGTCCGCTATGATCTCCTGCAACGATGGCTTCCGGCCCGTCAGTTTTTATCTGGAAGCCTTGGACGAGGAGGCAGACGCATGAAAAAACTATATGTAAAAAGCGAGATTTGGTTTGCGGTAGCCTGGATCATTGCCTATGTTGTCCTTGCATCCATAGGAGATAATATATCGGCAGATTTGGGCATCGAAAAGATCGTGACGTTGCCCGTCCTGATCGCGCTGTCCGCAATTTTGTATTTCTTTGTCAGAAAGAACGGTCTGTCAGAAAAATACGGCCTTTGGAAGCCCCAACTGCCCAACCCGAAGATGCTGTATTACATCCCGCTGCTGGTTCTGCTGACAGCGAATTTGTGGTATGGCGCGGCGATGAATCTGTCGCCACTGGAAACGGTGCTGTATGTTCTGTCCATGTTCTGCGTGGGCTTTTTGGAGGAAATGATCTTCCGGGGTCTGCTGTTCAAGGCCATGGCCAAGAACGGTGTGAGATCCGCTATCATTGTTTCCAGTGTGACCTTTGGCGTCGGGCATATTGTGAATCTGATCAATGGCTCCGGGGCGGAGCTGTTGCCGAATCTTTTGCAAGTGGTGTATGCCATCGCCATCGGTTTTGCGTTCGTGATGATCTATTGCAAGACCAAGAGCCTGATGCCCTGTATCCTCACCCACAGCGTTTTCAACGGACTCAGTGCCTTTGCCAATGAAGCCGCCATGACACCCCAAAGAGAGATCGTCTCCGGCATTTTGCTTACGGTGATCGGTGGCGGCTATGCCCTGTATCTCGGGCTGGCAGTGAAAGAAGAGACAACAAAATGATGAAAACGGAAAATATCTTTTATACAAGCGACCGGGCTGAGTGGCGGCAATGGCTTGCAGAGCATTTTGACAAGGAAACGGAAGTTTGGTTTGTGTTTCCTCTGAAGAACAGCGGCAAGCCGGGGCTTTCTTATAACGATGCTGTGGAGGAAGCGCTGTGCTTCGGTTGGATCGACAGCATTTATCACGCTGTAGCTCAGGGACGTGCCTTGCGGTTCACACCAAGAAGCGCCGGAAGTCCCTATTCCCGTCCCAACATTGAACGTCTGATTTGGCTGGACAAGCAGGGAATGATCCACCCCAGTGTGCGGGAAAGTGTCGCTGATCTGATCTCTGCGCCCTATGTTTTTCCGGAGGATATTATGGATGCGATCCGCGCAGATGCGGCAACGTGGGCGTATTTTGAAGCCTTCTCCCAGCCCTACAAGCGCATCCGCGTTGCTTACATCGACGCGGCGCGAAAGCGACCTGAGGAGTTTCAAAAGCGGCTGGATAGCTTCCTGCGAAAAACTCGGGAGGGCAAGCTGATCCCCGGCTACGGCGGCGTAGACAAGTATTACAAATAAGTCGAATTTACAGGTAAACAGATGACGAAGCATATTGCAAATATACTCACTTCTTGCCGCATTCTCGGCAGCATTTTATTGCTGTTCTTTCCTACGTTTTCTGTGGGGTTTTATATCCTATATCTCCTCTGCGGTTTTAGTGATATGATAGACGGCACCGTTGCCAGAAAAACAAACAGTACCAGTAAGTTTGGAAGTCAACTGGACACAATTGCCGACCTGGTTTTTGTAGCGGTAGCTATATTTAAGTTGTTGCCGGTGATCCATCTTCCGGGGTGGTCGTGGATATGGGGCGGTTGTATAGCAATAATTAAAGTTACCAATATTGTTTGGGGAGTTGTTTACAGAAAGAAACTTGTGGATGTACACACTGTTTTAAATAAAACTACGGGATTGTTACTCTTTCTTCTGCCATTAACAGTACAGTTTGTTGAACCAGCATATAGCTTAGTGATTGTGTGCCTCATAGCAACTATTGCTGCGATTCAAGAAGGCTACTATACTATGAAGGTAAATGATAAATAAGGATTTGACCGGAGGTGAGGATATGGCAATGTGGAATCCGTGGAGAGGATGTAAAAAATGCAGCGAAGGGTGTTTGCATTGCTATATTCATAAAGGCGATGCCAAACGAGGCATCGATACCGACCATATCGTGAAAACGTAAGATTTTTACAAGCCCATCCAAAAATTAAAAAACGGGAATTACAAAATGAAAGCAGGGATCGTTTATCTTTGCTTTTCAACGGATTTTCTTATCGAAGAGGCAGACGCCTGGCGGCAGGAATGTTGGCAGATGATTAAGG
>JAZNNE010000033.1:0-13337 GCA_045580125.1 Faecousia sp.
GTGGTGTACGCGCTGCTTTCCGGCGTAGAGGTGATTATGCTGGAAGACGCGCTGACCTTCCGCAGATTCAAGGATAAGGGCAGCAACACGCTGTACAATACCTATGAAAAATACGCCAAGACATTAAGCGTCTACGGCGTGAAAACCTATAGACCCAAGTCGAATATCGTGGTGCCCGGTGCACAGCTTGCCAAGTTTGCACAGCAAACGCCCGCAGTGCCCACAGGCTCCGCGATGCCGAATATCGGCAAATTGGTTACAGAAACCGATGCCCGACTGCTGATCATGGCACAGGGCAATCCCGTGCGTATACCGGTTGGCGCGATCATCACGCCTCTTGCCAGAGACGTATTTGCCCACGCCGGTGTGGAAGTAATTCGGGATTAAAACAGGGAGGATAAACAAATGATTATTTGCAGAGTCATCGGCCACGTTTGGGCCACCAAGAAGGAAAGCCGTCTGGAAGGCCTGAAGCTGATGGTCGTTCGTGAAGAAGACGGTCCTAAGAATACCAAGGATAAGATTTATGTGGCGGCTGACGTCGTTGGCGCCGGCATCGGCGAAAAGGTGCTGGTGGTTTCCGGCAGCACTGCCCGTCAGGCCTTCGGTCGGGACAATGTGCCCGCAGATATGGCTATCGTTGGCATCATCGACAGCCTGGAAATGGACCCCGCCGCCCAATAAGGAAGTGAAATAAATGAGCATCGTAGATAAAATTCGTGATGCCGGTATCGTCGGCTGCGGCGGCGCCGGATTTCCTACCCACGCTAAGTTGAAGGGTAAAATTGAATATCTGATCATCAACGGTGCTGAATGTGAGCCGCTGCTGCGTACAGACCGGTACATAATGTTAAATTTTGCACCCAGTCTGGTGCGCGCACTGACGGCGATGAAGGAGGAACTGGGCGTTGAGAATGTGGTGATCGCGCTGAAAGAGCACTATCACGACGAGACCAAGTCCCTGCAAGCGGCGATCGATGCCGCAAACGCACCCATCCGTCTGCATTTGATGGAGAGCTTTTATCCCGCGGGAGACGAGCAGACCATCGTCTACGAAGTAACCGGACGGGTGGTGCCTCCTGCCGGTATTCCCATTGCGGTTGGCGCGGTGGTCAACAATGTTGCCACGGTTTATGCCATTTCCCAGGCGATGGAGAATACCCCCTTTACTCAGAAAATTCTCACCGTTACCGGTGAAGTAAAAAAGCCTACCGTCCTGAGCGTTCCGGTAGGCACAAGCTATAAAGAATGTATTGCACTGGCAGGCGGCGCAGTCAGCAGCGAATATTTTGTGGTCAACGGCGGACCGATGATGGGCAAGCCTATGACTATGGATGAAGCAGAAACGGCAGTGGTCACCAAGACCACCTCCGGCATTCTGGTGCTGCCTATCGACGGCTATCACGCCACCACCTATCAGGTGCACTTAAAGCGGATGCTGCAGCAGGCACGCGTGGCCTGCATCCAGTGTACCGCCTGCAGCCAGCTTTGCCCCCGACATATGCTGGGTCATCCCATCAGACCCCATATGATCATGCGCAAAATGGCACTGGGCGGCGATGTGCAGCAGATGCTGGATGATCCGGAGATCCGCAATGCACAGCTGTGCTGCGAATGCGGCATTTGCGAGACCTATGCCTGCCCTATGGGATTGTTCCCCCGAAAGATCAATGCTATGCTAAAGGGTGAACTGGGCAAGGCAGGAATCCGCTACCAGGCACCGCAGCAGGAGTGGACGGCAAGTCCGCTGCGCACCGGCAGAAAAGCACCCTCTGAAAAGACCGCAAATCGTGTCGGTGTCAGAAAGTACTATAATTACGAAATTAAGGACATAATAGTAGCGTCGGCTTCCCGGGTGGAGATCCCCGTGAAGATGCATATCGGCGCACCGTCTGTTGCCACAGTGGCTGTTGGCGACACAGTCCGCGCAGGACAGGTGATCGCACAGCCGCCGGAAGGTGCTTTGGGCGCATATGTCCACGCAAGTATCGACGGTCGCGTCACCGCAGTGGGTGAGCGGATCGTCATCGAGAAGCAGTGAGGTGTCAGATATGATGAACACAATTGGTTTTCTGGAACTGAACAGCATTGCCAAGGGCGTTGAGGTGGCAGATATCGTATTGAAAACTGCCGCGGTCAATCTGGTATTCTCAAAAGCCGGCTGCCCGGGTAAGTACTATCTGCTGTTTACCGGCGAGGTGGCAGCGGTGCAGGCATCCTTGGATGCCGGTCATACCATCGGCGGCAGCCACGTGGTCGACTCCTGCATTATTCCCAGAATCCATCCGCAGGTCATTAAGGCCATCAATATGACCGCTATGCCGGAACGGATGCAGGCAGTGGGCGTAATGGAATTTTTCAGCGTAACCGCCTCTGTACACGGCGCAGATGCCGCTGTCAAGACCGCAAGTGTGGATCTGGTCGAAGTGCGTCTGGGTACCGGCATCGGCGGCAAGTCCTTTGTGGTGCTGACCGGCGAGGTGGCGGCTGTTTCTGAGGCCGTCAAGGCGGGCATCAACACCCCCAATGCAGAGGGAATGGTGGTTTCCTCTGTGGTGATCCCTAGCCCCCATCCGGAGCTGCTGGACAGTCTGCTGTAACGGGAGGGAATGACTATGGATAACATTTTTCAGGATAAGCAGCGAATTATTCAGGAATTCGTGCCCGGCAAGCAGGTTACGATGGCGCATATCATCGCAAACCCCAATCCGGATATTTACAAGAAGCTGGGTGTCATCGGCGAGCATTTTGGCGCACTGGGCATCCTGACCATTACCCCCAGCGAAGGCGCTATCATCGGCGCAGATACCGCCACCAAGGCTGCCAATGTGGAAGTGATTTTTGTAGACCGCTTCAATGGCTCTTTGGTCATCGGCGGCAGCGTCGCCGATGTGGAAGCGGCAGTTAAGGATGTGCTGCGGGTGCTGGAAAATCTGCTGCACTTTACCCCCACCCAGATCACAAGAACATGAGAAAAGTGATTATGGTAGGTCACGTGGCCTGCGGCAAGACCACACTGTGTCAGCGTCTGAACGATATGGAAATGAAATACAAGAAGACGCAGGCGCTGGAAGTGATCCACAAGACCATCGACACCCCAGGTGAGTATGTGGAACGGCGGTCGCTGTTTCACGCGCTGGTGGTGACCTCGGTGGAGGCGGATCAGGTGCTGTTTGTGCAGGACGCGTCTCAGGATCGGTTTATGTTTTCGCCCGGTCAGGCGTCGGCATTTCCCATTCCCGTGGCAGGCGTGGTATCCAAGGCGGATATGGCAACGCCCAAGCAGATCCGGCAGGCGAAAGAATTGCTGGAGCTGGCAGGCGCAAGCCCCATCTTTGTAGTCAGTGCCTTTGACGGGCAGGGGATCCAGGAGCTAAAGCAATTTTTGGAGGAGTAAGTATGGATAAGACTGCCCTGGAGGCACTGGTTCGGCAGATCGTGATGGAGAAGCTGGGGCAGACCTCGCCCTGTCCGGTAAAGAAGCTTTGCGTGCCGTCACTGGACGTAACGGAAGCGGACAGAATGGATACCGGCAACCCCACAGATCGGGTCTGGACAAAAGACCTGCTGACGCTGGAGGAATCACCCCGATTGGGCTGCGGTCTGATGGTGATGGAGCGAACCACCTTCCCGTGGACGCTGAACTATGACGAATTAGACTATGTTATCAGCGGTCGTTTGGACATTCTCATCGACGGACACAAGGTTTCCGCCGGTCCCGGTGAGGTGCTCTATATCCCCAAAGGCAGCTCCATCCAGTTCTCAGTGGAGGACAAAGCGCGGTTTTTGTATTTTGTTTACCCCGCCAACTGGCAAGAACAAGGTTAATAAAATTAAAAACGCTGTCATTCCGAGTGAAGCGAAGCGGAATCGAGGAATCTTGGCACTTCATTTACTGCAAATGTAAACGATGTGCGAAGATCCCTCCACGCGCTAACGCTTGGTAGGGATGACAGCATTTCTTATTTTTATAGGATTATCGGTTTGGCAGGGGGTGCTTATACAATGACTTTTTCTTTCTTTTTGTCGGTGATCCAGTGGAAGATGCCATAGAATGCTGCGATGTAGATCAGGAACATTCCCACGACCATTGTAGGATACAGCACCTTATTGCCATTTACCAGATTGTAGAAAATGTCGTAGGGCGTGCCGTCGCCTCCCATCAGGAACATATAGTTGTAGTCGATCTTTACGTTGACAACGTAAGCGGCAATGCAGAAGAAGATCAGAATGCCGTAGGTGATCGGCATATTCTTCAGGCGCATACGCTCCATACCGGAGATCATAATGTACAGCGCGGCAAAGCCGGAAATGCAGTGGGTGATGCCGGATACCACATTGTCCATAGACAGCACAGGATAGCAGCCATAGTTTTGAGCAGCGCCTACCGTGCCGAAGATCGCACCCAAAAGACCGAAAATGCTGACAAAATCCAGCGCAGCTTCTTCAATTCTGCCTTTGGTAAAGGCGGCCAGAGGAATGGCGATCAGCTGAATGCTGCACAGAAACAGAGGCAGGGAGTACAAAATGGGTTCGAAGCTGGGACCGCCCTCCGCGCGAAGACAAAGAATGACGATCTTGAAGATCTCGAAGCCGTCAATCAGCAGGGCAGAGGCGATGATCACCTTGTTCTTCTCTTTTAATGACTTGTGGCGATTGATTATGCCCAGCACGATGGCCAGCGCGGTCATAACGGCAAGTAAACTGCCCACAAACAGCAGATGCTGCCAGGAATATGCGCCTTCCGGTGTGCGGGTGTAGCCGCCGAAACCTAAAAATTCTCTCATATTTTACCTCTTTTTGTCGTATTCCGTCGTATTATAGCAAAAACGGCAGAGAATGTAAACGCAAAGGGGTTTAAGATTTTCTTAATGATAAAAGCGGAGAAAGATGGAATGCGGATTGCTATTTTGCTGTGTTTTGTTCAGGATGCGCATAGTTTGCCTGAAAATTTGGGGATTTTGTAGCAAAAATACTTTTGAAATTTGGAAAAATGAAAGGTATAATATACGTATAGGCAATATACGAAACAGGAGGTTGGCTATGTTTCAAATTGGCGATGTAATCGTATATGGTGCGCATGGCGTCTACAAAATTGAAGCGACAGAAGAAAAATGCATTAGCGGTGAGAAAAAGACATACTTCGTACTGATTCCGGCAAATGGCATGGGTCTTACGATCTATGCCCCGATCCATAACGAGTACGTGCTGCAGAAAATGCGCCACCTGCTGACAAAAGATGAAATACATAAAATGATCGATGCAATGCCGCAGGAAAAGGCTACGTGGATTGCCAATGAAAATGAACGCAAAGAGCGTTACAAAAGCATACTTTCAAAAGGGAAGCATTGGGAATTGATCAAAATGATCAAGGCACTCTATGCCCACAAAAAGGAGCGGGAAGCAGAGGGGAAACGCCTGCATATGTCCGACGAACGCTTTTTAAAGGATGCGGAACAGCTGCTGTACAATGAGTTTCAGTATGTTTTGGAGCTTAGCGGCAAAAGTGATTTATTACAGTATATTTTTGCGCGGATAGACAAGCAGGAAAAATAATACGAAAGCAGCAGGGAGATTTCTCCCTGCTGCTTTTCGTTGCAATCGGTGTGGATCGGTGCTATAATAGGTGCAAGAGGTGAGCAAAATGAAGAAAGTGAAGATCACGGCGATGCGTCGCAGCGTATATCCCGACCTGATGGAATTGTATGAAAACCCGATTGAGCACGCCTGTGATGTAAATATTGGCGACAGCTGGATCTCCGTAGACGGACAAAAGCCGGAGGGCTTTTGCGGCGCTGCCTGGGGCTGCATCGAAGAATTTGTAAAAACTTTAGCAGAGGGCGGCGGTGATTTCTACGACGGCTGGATGAAAAATCCCCATTCTGCGATGCTCAGCTGTAACGACGGCTTCCGTCCGGTAAGCTACTATTTGGAAGTGATTGAATGACTGTAGGGACACCCCTCCCGGGGGTCCGCGGACAGCCGGGGACGGCTGTCCCTACAATGTTGCACGGAGGTTGTATGAAACTTTTCATTGAGGCGTTGACGAAATTTGTTTGCGGATTGTTGCTGGTAGGTTTGCTGATTTTCCTGCCTGCCGGCACCTTGCAGTATACATACGGCTGGCTGTTAATCTGCCTGCTGTTTATCCCGATGCTGATCGCCGGCTTTGTTATGCTGGCAAAATCTCCGGATTTTTTGAAAAAACGTCTGGATGTCAAGGAAAAGCAGGGCAAGCAGAAGGGCGTTGTTACGGCGTCCGGTCTAATGTTCATCGTCGGCTTTGTAGTGGCAGGGCTTGACCATCGCTTTGGCTGGTCGCAGGTGCCCCTTTGGGTGACCGTTATTGCGTCGGTGGCGTTTCTGGTGGATTATGCGCTGTATGCCGAGGTGATGCGGGAAAATGCTTATTTAAGCCGCACCGTCAAGGTAGAGCAGGGGCAAACGGTGGTGGATACCGGCCTTTACGGCATTGTCCGCCATCCGATGTACGCGGTAACGATCCTGCTGTTTATAATGATCCCATTGATCCTGGGCTCTTGGTGGGCGTTGATCGCCTTTGCGGTGTATCCGGCGGTGATCGTCGTCCGGCTAAAGGACGAGGAAGCCTTGCTGAGCAGGGAACTTTCCGGCTACGAGGACTATAAAAAGAAAGTCAAATGGCGTTTGCTGCCGTTTGTTTGGTGAAAAAAGTGCGTTGCTTCTGCAACGCACTTTTTCTGTATGGACGGATGCGCCGAAGGGGTATTGCATGGACACCCGTCCTCGGTTGTCCGCGGGTCGATGTGGGCATCGACCCCTACAATTATTTCTGCAGTAATTTATTAAGCTTTGCGGCTTTCTTTTTCTCAATGCAGTAGATGATCAGCCAGATGATTGCATAGCCGGTGATGAAAATGCCGGTGAAGATCAGGATGCCGGTCAGCTGATTGACCAGCCAGCCGTTGATCAGGTAAGTCAAAAGATAGGCGATATACAGCGCACCGCCGTGAAGCAGAATCATCGTCGGTAGGGGCAGCTGCTCCACCTGGTAGATGGCAGTCATACCCGCAGCAATAAAGGCTAGCAAGATGATGGTCAGAATGCCCAGGCAGACCTCTCTGGGGGAAAAACTCTCCACAGCACCGGTTGCACCCAGTATGCCATAGACGATGGCCAAGACCAGCGGTCCGCCTGCTGCGCAGATCAAACCCCGGAGTAAAAACTCTTTCAGAAACTTTTTCATTTGGATTCCAACCTCCTTTTGATCTGGGCGAAGCACCGCCTGGAAACATATTCCCGGTAGCCGCACCTAAAAACGGCATCTACACTGCCGGCAACGGTAACGGTGAAGCGATCCAAGGCACTTTCGTTGGCAAGAGAGCTTTTGTTGATGCGAATAAAGGAAGCGGGGAGCTGCTGCTCGATTTCATACAGCCGCTGTTTCAGCCGATACCGGCGGTTTTGATCGTCTATGGCATAGGTCTTGCCGCCTAAAACAGTAATGCACTCAATTTCGGCAACGGACAGCATTTTGATATCGTCCTCGGTATAGCCGGGGATGCGGTCTGCATATTTACCGATCAGCGCTTCAATTTCATCGATCAGCGCCGTGCGGCGGTGGACGGTTGCCACCACCTCTTCGTCTTTTTGAGGATCAATGATCAGTTTGAACTTCATTGCGCCACCTCCAATAGTACTATTATAGCATATATTCGCAGAAAATGCTGCAAAATATGCCAAACGGCAATTTAGCAATATCAAACGGCAGCAAAAGTGAATATTTGACATTGTAACGGACAAATGATATGCTATAAAAAAAGAACGGGGAGGCGTTATTATGAAAAAACCCATCATCGCGATTATGTATGATTTCGATAAGACACTGTGCACCCGGGATATGCAGGAGTATACCTTTATCCCCAGTATCGGCATGAAGCCCGATGAGTTTTGGCTGCATACCCGTGATGTAGCCACAGAGGAAATGATGGACTCCATTCTGACCTATATGTACTGTATGGTGGAAAAGGCACGCCAAAAGAATACGCCGCTGACACGGGAATCGCTGGTAGCATGCGGTAAGGATATTGAGTATCATCCCGGTGTGGAGGGCTGGTTTGAGCGCATCAACCGCTATGCCGAGGAAGCCGGTGTAGAGGTGGAGCACTATGTGCTGTCCTCGGGTCTGAAGGAGATCATCGAGGGCACGTCTATTGCCAAGTATTTTAAGCGCATTTACGCCTGCGAATTCCTGTATAAGGACGGCAAGGCATTCTGGCCCAAGATGGCGGTTAACTACACCAACAAGACCCAGTTCGTCTACCGTATCAACAAGGGCGTGCTGGATATCAACAACGACGTGGATCTGAACAACTCCCGTCCGGACAATGAAAAGCGGGTGTTCTTCAGCAATATGATCTACATTGGCGACGGCTTGACGGATGTGCCGTGTATGAAGCTGGTCAAGCAGTCCGGCGGTCATTCCATTGCCATTTATCACCCGGGTCAGCACGACAAGGCTGCGCCGCTTTTAAAGCACGAGCGGGTGGACTGGATGTTCGAGGCGGATTATTCCGAGGGCAGCGAGCTGGATCGGACAATGAAGGTGCTGCTGCAGAATTTGGCATATTACAACACCCTCAAGGGCATCAATGAGCAGCAAAAGCGGGATTTCCACAGCTGAGAGGAAAACACAGAATCATTCGTTTGATGCGGGGGATAAAAGTATGAAGATCGCAGTAATTAACGGAAGCCCCAAAGGGAAATACAGCATTACGCTGCAGACGGTGCTGTACTTGCAAAAAAAGTATCCGGCGCATACCTTTGAGGTGCTGAACGCCGGACAGAAGATCAAGTCTTTGGAAAAGGATTTTACCCCGGCGAAGGAAATGATGGAATCGGCAGATGCTGTGCTGTTTTCCTATCCGGTGTATACCTTTTTGGCGCCTTCGCAGCTGCACCGGTTTATTGAACTGACCAAGAAAAACGGCGTAAATCTGCAGGGGAAATTTGCCACGCAGATCTCTACCTCCAAACATTTCTACGATGTAACTGCCCATAAGTGCGTCGAGGAAAATGTATTGGATCTGGGTATGGGCTATATCCGTGGCTTATCTGCGGATATGGAAGACCTTTTGAAAGCCAAGGGTCAGAAAGAAGCGGAGCAGTTTTTTGACCGGTTTTTGTGGGCGGTGCAGGAGAATATCTGCGTAGGAAAGACGGCGGCTGCGGCAGATTTTAACCCCGTGGCGGCAACGATCCCCGAAGCTGTGCCTGAGAGCAAGATGGCAGATAAGGACATTGTGATCCTGACGGATAACACCGATCTGTCTTCCAATTTGAGCAAAATGATCGCACGGTTTCAGGCACAGCTGCCCTACGAAAGCCGGATTGTGAACATTGCCCAGTTTCCGCTGGCAGGTGGCTGCCTTGGCTGCTTCCGCTGCGCAGTTTCGGAGAAATGCGTCTATAAGGACGGGTTTGATACTTTCCTGCGGGAGAATATTCAAAAGGCGGATGCCATCGTGTATGCCTTTACGGTGTCTGATCATTCTATGGGCGCGCGGTTTAAAATGTATGATGACCGCAATTTCTGCAACGGCCACCGGACAGTAACCGTGGGTATGCCGGTGGGGTATTTGGCGTCGGGTCCGTATAGCGCGGAGCATAATCTGCGCACGGTGATCGAGGCGCGCAGCGAAACCGGCGGAAATTTCCTGGCAGGTGTTGCAACGGACGAGGAAGCTACGGATGCTCAGGTGGACAATCTGGCAAAGGCATTGACCTTTGCACTTCAGACCGGGCATACTGCGCCGCAGAATTTCTGGGGCGTGGGCGGTATGAAGATCTTCCGGGATCTGATCTACCAGATGCGTGGTATGATGCGCGCGGATCACAAGTTCTATAAGAAGCAGGGGATCTACGATTTCCCCCAGAAGAAGAAACTGACATCTGCAAAGATGTATCTGGTGGGTCTGCTGCTGTCCAATGAAAAGGTGCTTGCCAAAATGGGCAACAAGATGAACGACGGTATGCTGATGCCCTATACAAAGCTGTTCGCCAAAATGGATAAGGAACAGAAGAAAAATCTTTCCAAATAATAGAAAAGCCCAGAACCCGCAAATGCGGATTCTGGGCTTTTGAATTATAACGCAATTTTTGATACGGGTTGCAAGCGGTTGCAAAGTTGCATTGAAATGCAACCGAAAAAGGGAGTGCAACCATAGTGGTATTGTGTTCGGTGTATTCTTTATTCCTTTTCTAAATCATATGTTTTTGACTTGAAATTGTAATATAATGTGAAGGCTGTATCTTCTTTGGTGTATTTGATTATAGCAGTAACAGGATCGAATTTTTCAGCGTGGAGGACTTCCTTGCTTGTCCACCCACCCATATAGTAGCATTTGATTTTTTCGGAATTGTTATTAGGAGTTGTTGACTCGGTATATCGACCATACATAGTTATTGGTTGCTTCAACTGCTCACGGCTTGTTATGTATTCGTTCATCCATTCATCATCAAACCCTTGACTGGCTTGTATATCAGCATACACTTGAGATTTTTCTTCTTTAGAAAGGTTTGCTTTTTCCTCAAATTTTAATTCAAAACTATCAATAGTATATTTGGAATTGTTGGTGAATTGTAAAACAACATAATTGTTTCCTTGAATATTGCCATTTTCGAGAATCCAATCAATCTCTTCTATGGATATATCGGGTTGATAAGATTCTTCTGCAGATATGTCGGATTTTTCTGGTGTTTTTTCATAGTTTTTCCTCCTAAAATAAAAAGTGTGCACAACCGAAGTCGTGCACACCGAAAAAAGCCAACCCCGATTGTTGTCACACAAATCTAATCAGAACAGGTATCACACCGTACATTCATCATATGGAGTTGCTCTTTTACCAAATCCAGTTGATGAATGCACAAAAGGGTATAATACCCCTATACAAAATAAGGATACCTGCACTTCTGATTATATAGATTTATGTGACACGTAAATTATAACACAAACCGCATATCTTTTCAAAACTTTTTAAAAATTGCCACAATGAAACTATTCTTTGGCACAATGAATGTTGCTTTTTCTTTTTGTATCGTGTATAATACGTTCAGTTTCCGGGTGTAGCGCAGTTGGTAGCGCGCCTGCTTTGGGAGCAGGATGCCGTGGGTTCGAATCCCGCCACTCGGACCAAAAAGAACGATGGTTTAATAAAACCATCGTGCTTTTTTGCTGGGGAAAAATACAATTGCAACTATGGAAAGAACCGTATGAAAGGCGCAGATAAACCAACTAATTAAAGCCGAGAGAGCAAACGCTCTCTCGGCTTTTCATTACACATTAAACAGGAAGTTGACGATGTCGCCGTCTTTCATGACGTATTCCTTGCCTTCGCTGCGGACCAGACCCTTTGCCTTGGCGTTTGCCATCGTGCCGCACGCTTTCATATCCTCAAAGGCGATGACCTCGGCGCGGATGAAGCCACGCTCAAAGTCGGTATGGATCTTGCCTGCGGCCTGCGGTGCTTTTGTACCGCGTTTGATCGTCCATGCGCGGCATTCGTCGCTGCCGGCGGTCAGGAAAGAAATCAGACCAAGCAATGCGTAGCTGCTGCGGATCAGCTTGTCAAGACCGGACTCGTTCAGACCCAGCTCCTCCATAAACATAGCCTTTTCCTCGGGATCGTCCAGCTCGGCAATGTCCGCCTCCAGCTTGGCGCTGATGGGGATCACCTGACTGCCTTCCTCGGCGGCCAGCGCCTTGACCTTCTGGAAATGGCCGTTGCTCTCAGGATCGTTGATCTCGTCCTCGGAAAGGTTAGCCACGTAAATGGTCTTCTTCAGAGTCAGCAGGTCAGAGGTGGAGATGATGGCCAGATCGTCGGCATCATCGGTAAAGGTCCGCGCCAGCTTGCCCTCGTTCAGGTGCTGCAGCAACTGGGTAAATACCTCTGCTTCACGGGCGAACTTCTTGTCGCCGCCCTTCATAGCCTTCTGCGCCTTATCGATACGGCGTTCCACCATTTCAATGTCCGCCATCACCAGCTCCAGATTGATGATGTCGATATCCCGCAGGGGATCGGTAGAGCCTTCCACGTGGGTGACGTTGGAATCGTCGAAGCAGCGCACCACGTGAACGATGGCGTCGGTGGTGCGGATGATGCTGAGGAATTTGTTACCCAGACCTTCACCCTTGGATGCGCCCTTGACAAGACCTGCGATGTCGACGAATTCGATGACGGCGGGGGTGGTCTTCTTGGGGTTATGGAAGTCGGACAGCCACTGCAGACGCTCATCGGGGACACTGACCACGCCCACGTTGGGGTCGATGGTGCAGAACGCATAGTTGTCGGCGGGTACGCCGGCGTTGGTGATGGCATTAAACAGAGTGGATTTGCCCACATTGGGCAGTCCTACGATACCTAATTTCATTTTTGTTTCTTCTCCTTCAAAAAATCCTTTATTTATCAAGATTTTTTCGGCTCCCCGGTTTTCCGTATACACCTTTTGTACACCTTTTTACACGGTAGCGGTGGGGGAGCTTGCCTTTTATACTTTTACCCAATGAATTAACTCCTTTCTCAAATTGAGAAAAAGAGCCAATGCAACAAGTGTAGTATATCACATTGGCCCCTCTTTTTCAATAGAATTCGCAGAATATCTATAGTTGTTTCACTTTTTTCGAAATTTAGAAAATTAAAGTCTTACTAATGTATTCTTCGAATTCCTTGCGCTTGATCATCTTCTTTGCACCAACGAATAAAACGAATGGGCAGTTCGGTCCGCGTAGACGATCTTCGATGCTGTTGATTCCGATTCCGGTGAGTTTGTTTGCCTCCTTAATGGAGAGCGTGATTTTGAGATGGATCGGAACGGTGTTATTGGCTTCAGACATATGAAAGCCTCCTTCAAATTATTAAGAAGTTTGACACATTCATCCGTCTGCAATGTCCGGCTCATTGCGGTGTCGTTCCATTCGTTCATTCATTTTGTGGTGAACTTCTACACTTGGTGTGGCTATGCTTGTTGCATCTATAGTTATTATTAAAAAAATAAAGATGGTGAGGGCTCTGTATGGAACAGAAAACAATCGGAACGGTAATATCCGTGAAAAAGCAATGGTGGCTGAAGGTCAACACAAAGCCCGTCAGAATGCATACGCTGGATGGCGCGACCTTCCCGCATATCATTAAGGTTAGGTATGTAGTTGGCGGAAGAGAGTATTTCAAAAGAAAGTGGATTCGCACTTGTGATCAGCCACCGGCTGTGGGTGCGGAAGTAACTGTACTCTACGATGAAAGCAAACCGAGCAAAAGCAAAGTGCTATAAAACCTGAAGGCAAGGAGGGCTGACTATGG
>JAZNNE010000034.1:0-36616 GCA_045580125.1 Faecousia sp.
TAACACCGACGATATGCAGGAAGCCATCGCTATGATGAACGCAGGCAAGCTGAATCCCTCCGGTCTGGTTACCCACATCGGCGGTCTGAATGCTGTTGTGGACACCACCCTGAACCTGCCCAGCATCCCCGGCGGCAAGAAGCTGATCTACAACCATCTGGATCTGCCCCTGACTGCCATCACCGAATTCGAGGAAAAGGGCAAGACCGATCCTCTGTTTGCTGAGCTGGACCGTCTGTGCAAGCAGAACAACAATCTGTGGAATCCCGAAGCAGAAAAGTACCTGCTGGCCAACGCAAAGAAGATCTAAAGACGTTTATTATGCGCCGGTGTTCCCATCGGCGCATAATTATTAAGGAGATCAATATGAATTTAGAATCTGCTATTATCGGCATTGAGCTGGGCTCGACCCGCATCAAAGCCGTTTTGATCGACGAAAATCATCAGGTTTTGGCATCCGGTGCCTATTCCTGGCAGAACAGCCTGGAAAACGGCGTTTGGGTGTATCCGCTGGAATCCGCTGTGGAGGGCATTCGCACCTGCTACGGTCAGCTCCGCGACCAGGTGGAAGCCAAATTCGGGCAGAAGCTGCGCCGCGTTGCCGCCATCGGCATTTCCGGTATGATGCACGGTTATTTGGTGCTGGATAAGGACGGCAAGCAGCTTGCGCCTTTCCGCACTTGGCGCAACACCATCACCGCCGAGGCCGCCGAGGAGCTGACGGAGCTTTTCAAGTTTAATATTCCCCAGCGCTGGAGCATCGCCCATCTGTATCAGGCGATCCTCAACAACGAGGAGCATTTGCCCCGCATTGACCGCCTGACCACCTTAAGCGGCTATATCCACCATCTGCTCACAGATCTTTGGGCAACCGGCGTAGGCGAAGCCTCCGGTATGTTCCCCTATGATGAGGAGAAACAGACATACGACCCCGTAATGGTTGCCCAATTTGATGATTTGATTGCTTCTAAAAATCTGCCCTGGACACTTTTGGACATTCTGCCGGAAATTTATCAGGCAGATACGCAGGCAGGCTGTCTGAGCGCAGAGGGTGCTGCCCTGCTGGACGAGACCGGCACGCTGGAAGCCGGCATCCCCATGTGCCCGCCTGAAGGCGATGCCGGCACCGGAATGGTGGCGACCAACGCCGTTGCACCCCGCACCGGCAGTGTAAGTGCCGGTACATCTTCCTTTGCTCTGCTGGTGCTGGACAAGCCTATGAAAGGCTACTACACCGAAATCGACGTCGCCTGCACCCCCGCCGGCAAGACCGTGGCAATGGCACACACCAACACCTGCACCTCGGAAATCGATGCCTGGGTGGGTCTCATCGCCGATGCTGCCCGCACGATGGGCTGGCCGGTGGATATGAACGAAGTGTATTCGACACTGTTCCATAAAGCACTAGAGGGCGCAGCCGACTGCGACGGCATCATTTCCTTTAACTATTTTGCCGGTGAGCCTATGTCCGGCACGGAAACCGGTCGCCCCATGGTGGTGCGCCTGCCGGAAAGCAAGCTGAATATCGCTAACTTTATGCGCAGCCAGCTCTACGGCGCCATCGCCACCTTAAAGCTGGGTATGGATATGCTGGCCCAAAAGGAGCAGGTGGAAACCGACCGCCTGATGGGTCACGGCGGCTTCTTCAAAACTGCCGGTGTAGGTCAGCAGATTTTGGCGGACGCCCTGAATGTGCCCATCACTACTATGGAAACCGCCGGTGAGGGCGGTCCTTGGGGTATGGCGCTGCTGGCAGCCTATATGCAGCGGCACGAAAATGGCGAATCGCTGGAGGACTACCTGCAAAATAAGGTCTTTGCCAATGCCGCAGGCAGCTGCCTGTATCCCGATCCCAAGGGTGTGGCAGGCTTTGCAAGCTATATGACCCGCTATAAGGCTGCGCTGAACGCCCAAAAAGCCGCCGCGGAAATGATTTGACAAATTCCGCCTGAAGGCTTACAATATTGCTATTACATTTCCGAGGTGATCCCAATGGACAAGAAACTGCATCTGGAAACCCTGTGCATTCAGGCAGGCTACAGCCCCAAAAACGGCGAGCCCCGTCAGATCCCCATTTATCAGAGCACCACGTTTAAGTACGCTACCTCTGAGGATATGGGAAAGCTGTTCGATCTGGAAGCAAGCGGTTACTTCTATTCCCGTCTGGCAAACCCCACCTGCGACGCCGTAGCCGCGCGCATTGCTGCTCTGGAGGGCGGCACTGCCGCTATGCTCACCGGCTCCGGTCAGGCTGCCACCTTCTTTACGTTGTTTAACATCGCCTCCTGCGGTGATCATATCGTAGCAAGCTCCGCCATCTACGGCGGCAGCTACAATCTGCTGGCGGTTACTATGAAGCGTATGGGCATCGAGACCACTTTCATCGATCCCGACTGCACGGAAGAAGAGCTGCAGGCAGCATTTAAGCCCAACACCAAGGCGCTGTTCGGCGAGACCATTGCCAATCCTGCCCTGACGGTGCTGGACATTGAAAAGTTTGCCAAGGTCGCCCACGCCAACGGCGTTCCCCTGGTGGTGGACAACACCTTTGCCACTCCCATCAACTGCCGTCCCATTGAGTGGGGCGCGGATATCGTGATCCACTCCACCACCAAGTATATGGACGGTCACGGCAGCGCGGTTGGCGGCTGCATCGTTGACAGCGGTAAGTTCGACTGGACCAAATATCCGGATAAGTTCCCCGGTCTGTGCACCCCCGATGACAGCTATCACGGCGTAACCTATACCGAGCGTTTCGGTCTGGAGGGCGCCTTCATCACCAAGTGTACTGCGCAGCTGATGCGTGACCTGGGCTCTGTCCAGTCTCCCCAGAGCGCGTACTACCTGAATCTGGGCTTGGAGAGCCTGCCCCTGAGAATGCGTCAGCATTGCGCCAACGGTCAGGCGATTGCAGAGTACCTGCAGAGCAACGAGAAGGTGGCTTGGGTCAAGTACTGCGGTCTGCCCACGGATAAGCACTATGCTTTGGCGCAGAAATATCTGCCGAATGGCTCCTGCGGCGTTGTTTCCTTCGGCCTCAAGGGCGGTCGCAAGGCGGCAGAAACCTTTATGAAGCATCTGCAGCTGGGCTCTATCGAGACCCACGTTGCCGATTCCCGCACCTGCTGCCTGCACCCTGCATCTGCTACCCATCGTCAGATGACGGATACCGAGCTGGAAGCCGCCGGTGTGGGCGCAGATCTGATCCGCTTCAGCTGCGGTCTGGAAAACGCAGAGGATCTCATCGCCGATCTGGATCAGGCGATCGCAAAGGTATAATGAAAGACCCGACAGAAACGTATCTGTCGGGTCTTTTGCATAGTGCTAATCTTGTCATTCCGAGTGGAGCGCGGCAAAATCGAGGAATCTTCGCAGTACGTGGTGCGTAGATCCCCTCGACTACGATCGGGATGACAGCCTATTTTTTGCAGCAAAACCCCAGAGTGCTAAGCACTCTGGGGCTTTCTTGTTCTCTTAAATCTCCTTGCCTGCAAGGAAGACGCGCTTGCCGGTATAGTCGCCGCGGCAGACGATGAAATCTGCCCGCTTGCCGGTGGCGATAGAGCCGACCCGATCCATTGCGCCCAGCGCAGCAGCGGGGTTGGCGGTTGCGGCGCGGACGGCGTCCTCTTCCGGAATGCCGAACAGGATCGCATTGCGCATACCGTCAAACAGATTGGTGGCAGCACCGGCGATGGTGCCGTCTGCCAGGCGGGCAACGCCGCCCTTTAAGTATGCCATCTGTCCGCCCAGCTCCAGCTCGCCCTCGGGCATACCGCAGCAGCGCAGCGCATCGGAGATCAGCACCATTCTTGCGCCGCCAAAGATCTGGAATGCCAGCCGAACAGCCGCAGGATGAATGTGCAGACCGTCGCAGATCAGCTCCGCACGGACGTGGGGATTCTCGGCAGCTGCGGGAATCACACCGGGATTTCTGTGGTGGATGCCGGGCATACCGTTGTACATATGGGTCAGATGGGTCGCACCCACGCCGAATGCAGTCTTGGCGTGGTCATAGTCAGAATCCGTATGTGCCACGGAAACGGTGCACAGCTTGCTTGCCTTTTCCACAAACTCTGCCGCGCCGGGGAGTTCCGGAGCAACATCAGCAATGCGGATCAGACCGTTGCAGCCGTCATACAGCTTCTTGAAGCCCGCAAAATCGGGGGTCTTCAGATATGCGCCGTTCTGCGCGCCCTTCTTCTTCTCGGAAAAGTAGGGACCCTCCATATGAATGCCCAGCACATTTGCGCAGCCCTCGGGGGCTTCTGCCACGATTTTCTCAGCGGTGGCATAGGCCTTGGCCAGCGTTTCGTAGGGCAACGTCATAGAGGTAGGCGCGAAAGAGGTTACGCCGCAGGATGCCAGGTGCTTGGCCATCTTCTTTAAGCCCTCGTAATCGCCGTCAGAAAAGTCTGCACCGGCTGCGCCGTGGATGTGGGCGTCCACCAGACCGGGGATCACAGTTGCGCCGTGAAGATCCACCGCATCCTCGGGAACTTCCTGCGGCAGGATCTTTCCAAATACGCCGTCTTTTACCTCGAATGCGCCGATATGAAACCGGAAATCGGAGCAAAAGATTCTTGCATTCTTAAAAAACATAGGATTTCTCTCTCCTTTTAGCCGATATCCGGCAGGCTGGCAGCTGCAACGGACTGACCAACACGGCGGGTGTTTTCATCGGGCAGCATAACAGTAATTTGCGCAGCCAGCTCAGGGAACTCGTCCGCCAGCACCTTCTGACAGGTAGCCAGAATGGTGTCGCCGCCCTTGCCGGACATAACGCGACCCAGAACCATCATCCGCTTCAGGTCATAGAACTTGGCGTACTGCTGAACAGCATAAGCCAGATACACGCCGATGTCATAGAACACAGCCTGTGCTCGGGGGTCGTCCTTCTCCATCAGTGCCTGCACCACCTTCAGCTTTTCAGCAGGGGTCAGGCTGGGATCGATCTCGATACCGGCTCTGGGAGCCAGCTTGATCACCGCATCCTGAGAGAAGTACTTGCAGCCAACGCCCAGATCGGTGGACCACTCATCCACCAGTGCATTTTCGTTCAGGTCAACGGGGGCAAATGCCAGCTCGCTGATCCAGCCCAAGACGTTCTTATCCTTATCCACGTAGCCCACAGCCTCGCTGGTGCCCATAGCCAGACCCATGATGCAGCCGCAGTCCATACCCATAGCACCTGCCAGAGCAGATACGTCGCCGTCGTTGGCAACGACGATGGGCACATTGCCGATCTCGGCAGCAGCGCGGTCAAATACGGTCTTAACCTCGTCCCAACGCTCTCTGGGGACGCAGTAGAAAATGCTGGAGATCATCGGCGCATTGCCGATAAATACGCCGGCGGAGGAAACACCGATGCCGTCCACCCGAGGCATCTTGGAAGCGGCGGTGCGGAAGGAATCCAGAATGCCCTGATACTGTTAGTTGGGATCGGGATTGACCTTGGGCAGCCAGACCACCTCTTCGGAATACACCACTTCGCCGTCGATGACAGCAGATACCTTGCGATCAGATCCGCCGGCATCAAAGCCGATACGGCAGCCGTTGACGTGTCCGCCGATGGGACGGGGTGCTTCGTTGGCTGCGGGACACTCCTCAAGAGGCAGGTCCAAGATCTGCAGAGGCTGCTCGTACAGCTTCTGGAAGAAATCGTAATCGAAAGCGCGCTCGCCTGCGGGGGTGTATGCCTTCTGCAGCTTCTTTGCAATGTCGCTGCAGCCGCAGATGTAGACACGGAAGCCGCCGATGGACCACAGCAGGAACTTCATATAGCGTTCAATGAAGCGATAGTCCGCATCTGCCATTTCTGCAGTGCCGTGGATCTTTGCATTGCGCACGGAGATAAAGCCCTCGTTGCGCTCCACAGCGATAGCAACGGGAACGGTAGCACCTGCCTGATAGGCATCCATCCAAACGCCGAAGGGAATAAACTCCGGATCCAGCTTGGGAACGTGCTTATAACTGTAATTTACGCCAAGATAGTTCATTTAGGGTGCCTCCTTAATGCTTGCGAATCTTTGCGGCAGCATCTGCCACGATCTTGTTCATTTCGTTCCATTTTTTCTGCATATCCATAGCCAGCTTGATCTGGGTGCGTGCGCGGATCAGATTGTGCTCGGGATAGCTGGTCTTGAAATACAGGTCGCCGTCGATATAGTCCTTCAGGAAGCGGTTTGCCACCTCCAGGGTCATGATCAGCGCGCCCATAGGAAGCATTTCCACTTCCTTATCCGTCAGCGACGGGGCGGCTTCCAGGAAGCCCTCGGTATACACCCGGAACAGCTCCAGATCCAGCTCCATCTTTTCGAAGTCCGGCTCATCCTCTGCCGCAGTGGCAGCGCCGAAGCGGATAGCATCGCCGAAATCGTATGCGCTCAGACCGGGCATAACCGTATCCAAGTCCAGAACGCACAGCGCCTTGCGGGTCTTCTTGTCCAGCAGGACGTTGTTGAGCTTGGTGTCGTTGTGGGTGACTCGCTGGGGCAGCTCACCGCTGTCGGACATTCTTTGCAGTGTGCCTGCCAGCTCTTCCTGCTTCAGCAGATAGCTGATCTCAAGCTGCACCTGCGACACTCTGCCGCACAGATCCAGCTCCAGAGACTCGTGGAACTGACGGTAGCGATCGATGGTGTTGTGGAAATTAGGTATGGTCTCATACAGCTTGTCCACGGGAAAATCCGCCAACAGCTGCTGGAAACGACCAAACGCCAGCGCGCTCTGGTAAAAATCCTCCGACGTTTCCGGTGTATCCAGACAGAAACCGCCCACATAATCGCTCATCCGCCAGAATTCGCCCTTGCGGTCTCTGTGATAATAGGTGTTTTTATATGTAGGAATAAAATGCTGTGCCTGCCGCTCATCCTCTACCCGCTGGCGCAAATACTCTGTAACCGAGCTGATGTTGTCCATCAGTCGGATAGGATTGCGGAAAACATATTTATTGATCATCTGCAGGACATATTCCCTACCGGTGTCCGTGGTGATCTTCAGGGTCTTATTGATATGACCCTGGGTCAATTCCTCGCAGGAAACAGGATTGCCGTCCATTTGAAACGCATAGGCCGCTTTCTCAATTTGCATTGTGCTTCCTCCTTTTTTTCCTGTTTTTACGTGTTTCTTAAAAACAGTCATACCTTTTGTTATTTTAGCATACCGATTTCAGAAATGCAATCCATTTTATTCCATCACAAATATAGAAAAAGCTGCCGTTGCGCACAGGCGCAGAACGGCAGCTTTATACGTTTACTTTTCTTCCTCGGGGACAAAGTCCAGCGTAATGGACTTGATATCCGTATGCAGCTGGGTATAGTTGACACCGGCAGCATCCAGCATCCGCTTGGATGCAATATTGCCCATAGTGTCCTTATACTTATCGGAGAGATAGAACACTTCCTTCACACCACTTTGGATAATGGCCTTGGCGCACTCATTGCAGGGAAACAGCGCAACATAGATCCGGCTGCCCCGCAGATCGCGGCCGTTGGCGTTGAGAATAGCGTTCAGCTCCGCGTGAACAACGAAGGGATACTTGGTCTGGTCGCCGGTGCGCTCCCAGGGGAACTCATCGTCGCTGCAGCCCTTGGGCATACCGTTATAGCCGGTGGAGATAATGATATTGTCCTGGGATACGATGCAGGCACCTACCTGGGTGTTGGGGTCCTTGCTGCGGCGGGCTGCCAGCATGGCAATACCCATAAAATACTCATCCCAGCTGATATAGTCTGTACGCTTCATATATTGTCCTCCGTATGTTCTTAGATTAGTCAAACAAATCTTTTATCAGATTGAAAAACTTTTTGCGCTTGGGTGTGGCATCCATAGAATCCCCCAGCTGACGAAGAAGCTCTTTCTGGTCTTTGGACAGCCTGGTGGGGGTTTCCAAAACGACGGTAAACTTCTGATCGCCCCGGCGGCGGGAATTTCCCACCACGGGGATGCCCTTGCCCTTCAGCGTAAATACTGTGCCGGTCTGAGTGCCCTCGGGAATTTCAAAGGTTTCCCGACCGTCCAGTGTGGGAACCTGAATTTCCGCGCCCAACGCCGCCTGAGAGAAGGAAATGGGTACTTCGCAGAACACCGTGTAATCCTCCCGGGTGAAAATGGGATGGCGTTTGATGCGGATATCCACCAGCAGATCGCCGTTGGGACCGCCATTGATGCCTACACAGCCCTCACCGGGTGCGCGGACACTCTGACCGTCGTCCACACCGGCGGGAATCTTGATTTTGATCTTTTGGGTGCGGCGCACCTTACCCTTGCCACGGCAGGTGGAGCAGGGTGTTCTGACGATCTTGCCGCGACCGGAGCACTGGGGACAGGTAGATGTAGACTGCATTGCAATTCCCATAAAATTCTGGGTCGTACGTACCTGACCTGCGCCGTGGCACATTGAGCAGGTTTCCGTCTTGCCGTCGGCAGAGCCGGTACCGGAACAGGCGGAGCAGTTTTCAATTCTGGCTGCGGAAACTTCCTTCTCGCAGCCGAATGCCGCTTCTTCAAAGGTCAGCTCCAGCCGGGCGCCGACATTTTCGCCCCGGCGGGGTGCGTTGGCATTGGAACGGCGGGATCCGCCGCCACCGAAGAAGGAGCCGAAGATGTCTCCCAGATCGCCAAAATCACCGAAACCGCCAAATCCGCCGAAGCCGCTGCCACCCTGACCTGCGCCGTAGTTGGGATCGACACCGGCAAAGCCGAACTGATCGTAACGGGAGCGCTTGTCATCGTCGGAGAGCACCTCGTAGGCTTCTGCCGCCTCTTTGAACTTTTCTTCTGCCTCCTTGTTGTCCGGATTCCGGTCGGGATGGTATTTCATCGCCAGCTTCCGGTAGGCTTTTTTGATATCATCGGTGCTTGCGCCCTTTTGCAGCCCCAGCACCTCATAATAATCGCGCTTATTTTCTGCCATAATTTCACCTCTATATTTGCGCCGCAGGCGCTACCCTTCTCCCGGGGAGAAGGTGGCCCGGCAGAGCCGGGACGGAAGTGGAATACAGGCGGCTTTCTCAAAGTTCCTGCGCCGTCCGTGCCTCCACAGTCTGAAAAATCGCATCACACACATTCTTAAATCTGCGCGTAACATCCAAATTTGTAAATCTCAAAACTAACAGCCCTTGCTCTTCAAAATAGGCAGTTCGTTTCCGGTCATATTCTATCTTTTCAGGATCATAATGCTGAGATCCATCTAATTCTACAATCAATTTTGCCTGGTGGCAATAAAAATCTGCAATGTAATTACCAATAACATACTGTCTGTGGAAACGGGGCTTAAATCGACACAAAAACTGATACCAAAGGTGCGCTTCTTCTTTTGTCAGATTTTTCCGCAATGTTTTGGCGTTTTCTGTCAACTGCGCATTTCGTTTCATACAGTTACCCCACAACAAGCCTTATGTGCATACGAATCTCTACTTCTACGCCCGCATTCCACTTCCGCCCCAGTTTGCGAACTGGGGCACCTTCTCCCCGGGAGAAGGTTTATATGCCACAACAAGGGGCGGCTTGCGCCGTCCCTTGAGGGCTGAATATTTTAGTCGACAGTTTCGTAGTCTGCGTCCACAACACCGTCATCGCCGGGCTGTGCGCCGGGCTGACCCTGTGCGCCTGCCTGCTGATACAGCTTCTCGGACACGGCGTAGAATGCCTTCTGGACCTCCTCGGTTGCAGCCTTGATGGCGGCAATGTCAGTGCCCTTGTTGACTTCCTTCAGGTTGTCAACAGCCGTCTGGATGGAGGCCTTCTCATCCTCGCTGATCTTGTCACCCAGCTCATTCAGGGTCTTTTCGGTCTGGTAGACGGTCTGATCAGCCATATTATGGGTGTCCACCTCTTCCTTGCGCGCCTTATCCTCGGCGGCGTACTGCTCAGCCTCCCGGACAGCCTTATCGATGTCCTCCTGGCTCAGGTTGGTGGATGCAGTGATGGAGATGTTCTGCTCCTTGCCGGTGCCCAGATCCTTGGCGGAGACCTTTACAATGCCGTTGGCGTCGATGTCAAAGGTAACCTCGATCTGCGGAACACCGCGGGGTGCCGGAGCGATACCGCTGAGCTGGAAGCGACCCAGGGTCTTATTGTAAGCCGCCATCTCGCGCTCGCCCTGCAGCACGTGGACGTCAACAGAGGTCTGACCGTCAGCAGCGGTGGAGAAGATCTGGCTCTTGCGGGTGGGAATGGTGGAGTTGCGCTCGATCAGGCGGGTGAATACGCCGCCCATCGTTTCAATACCCAAAGACAGGGGAGTAACGTCCAGCAGCAGGATATCCTGCACATCGCCGGTCAGAACGCCGCCCTGAATGGCAGCACCGACAGCAACACACTCGTCGGGGTTGATGCCCTTGAAGCCTTCCTTGCCGGTGATGTTCTTAACAGCCTCCTGCACAGCAGGAATACGGGTAGAGCCGCCCACCAGCAGGACCTTGTCCAGATCGCTGGGCTTCAGACCGGCATCTGCCAGAGACTGATTGACGGGCTTCAGGGTACGCTCCACCAGATCGGCAGTCAGCTCATTGAACTTTGCACGGGTCAGAGTGACATCCAGGTGCTTGGGACCGGTGGCATCAGCGGTGATATAGGGCAGGTTAACTGCGGTGGTGGTCATACCGGACAGCTCGATCTTTGCCTTCTCGGCAGCTTCCTTCAGGCGCTGCATAGCAACGCGATCCTTAGAAAGGTCGATGCCCTCAGCCTTCTTGAACTCGGCAACCAGATAGTTCATCACTCTCTCGTCGAAATCGTCGCCACCCAGATGGGTATCGCCGGAGGTAGCCTTGACCTCTACAACGCCGTCGCCGATTTCCAGAATGGAAACGTCGAAGGTGCCGCCGCCCAGGTCATAAACCATGATCTTCTGCTCATTTTCCTTGTCCAGACCGTAAGCCAGTGCAGCAGCGGTGGGCTCGTTGATGATGCGCTTGACATCCAGACCGGCGATCTTGCCGGCGTCCTTGGTGGCCTGACGCTGTGCATCAGAGAAGTAAGCAGGAACGGTGATGACCGCCTCGGTAACCGGCTGACCCAGATAAGCCTCGGCATCTGCCTTCAGCTTAGCCAGCGTCATAGCGCTGATCTCCTGCGGGGTGTAGTTCTTGCCGTCGATGGTGACCTTGTAATTTTCGCCCATATGGCGCTTGATGGAAGCAACGGTGCGGTCGGCGTTGGTAACAGCCTGACGCTTTGCAACCTGACCGACCATACGCTCGCCGGTCTTGGAGAATGCCACAACAGACGGAGTGGTGCGACCACCCTCAGCATTTGCGATAACGACGGGTTCGCCGCCTTCCAGAACAGCCACGCAGGAATTGGTGGTGCCCAAATCAATACCAATAATCTTACCCATAATAATTTCCTCCTATATAAAACTAAAAATTGTTAACCGTATCAAGTCCCCCTTGTGTAAAGGGGGCTGTCTGCGTCAGCAGACTGGAGGATTGACAATCCCTCCGCCAGCCCTCGCGGGCTGCCACCTCCCTTTGCACAAGGGAGGCTCTTTTAGTTAGCCACCTGCACCATGGCGAAGCGAACGATCTTTTCGCCAATGCGGAAGCCCTTCTGGAACACCAACGCGATGGTGTTTTCGCCCAAGGTTTCGTCTTCCGTGTGCATCACGGCATTGTGCATATTGGGGTCAAAGGTTTCCCCTACCTCGCCGAAGATCTCTACACCCAAACCGGTGAAGATCTTGATAAGCTCGGTCATAGTCATTTCTACGCCTTTTTTGTAGGCTTCATCCTCGGTGGGCTGATTTAAAGCCCGCTCCAGATTGTCGTATACCGGCAGCAGCTTTTCCACCGCATCGGCTTTGCCGTTTGCGTAGGAGCTTTCCTTCTCCTTTAAGGTGCGCTTGCGGAAGTTATCGAATTCCGCCGCCAGCCGCAGGTGGGAATCCCGCTCTGCGTTATACTTTTCTTCCCAAGGATCAACAGCAGGAGTTTCCTCTACGGTTTCTTCCACCGGCGTCTGCTCGACCTGCTCCTCGGTGATCTTTTTCTTCTTTGCCATAATTTCCTCCTAAAAGGATCATTCTTCTGCCGCAGGCAGCTGTTCCTGCTCGGGCTTGTTGAACATCTTGCTCAGGCTTTCTGCGAAGTAGCTCAAGCGAGCCGTGACCTTGGCGTAGTCCATACGGGTCGGACCTACCACGCCGATCATACCCTGCAGACCGTCGCCGATGTCGAATTTGGTCATAACCACGGAGGTATCCTTCAGCTCTTCCGTGATGTTTTCCGGACCCACCAGCACCTTGGTGCCGCTGGCATTTTGCATCACCGCAGGCAGGTTGCTCAGCGCGCCCTCATCAATGGAGGACAGCACCCGCTGTGCCTTGTCGATGCTGCGGTATTCCGGCTGCTCCAGAAGCCTTACGTGTCCGGCAACCGTCATATTGGTGCTTTCCTGCCGGCGGAGGGTATCCATCACGAACTCCACGACCACCGGAACTAAGCTTGCCGCCATACCGGCAGAATTCAGCACCCGATCCATCAGGTTGGGGGTGAATTCTTCCGCAGAAATGCCTGTCATCGTAGCGTTGAGCACCGCGCTCAGCAGCTTCAGATCGGCTTCTTCCACATTCACCGGCAGCTTGATCAGCTTGTTGACCACCTCATCGGTGCTGAGCATCACCACCAAAATGATGCTGCCTGCGCCCGCCATGATCAGATCAAACCGTTTTACCGTCACACCGCCTTGGCGGGATGCCACGGAGATCGCCGGCAGATCTGTGGCCTGTGATACCAGTTTTGCCACCTTTTCCATCAGTTTATCCACACGCTGCATCTTCTCCTCGATGGCAACGTTGATGGACTGGGTCTCGTCCAGACTCAGGCGATAGTCCGCCATCAGCTCGTCCACATACAGCCGGTAACCGGCAGCGGAGGGAACGCGTCCTGCGCTGGTATGGGGCTGTTCCAGATAGCCCATACTGGTCAGATCCGCCATTTCATTGCGGATGGTAGCAGAGGAATAGTTCATATCCGGCAGCTCCGCGATGGCCTTGGAGCCCACCGGCTCCGCCGTGCGGATATACAGATCTACGATGGATCGCAGTACCTTCTTTTTCCGTTCGGTCAGTTCCATACCGTCCCTCCTTCGTGGTTTAGCACTCTTTTTGCTTGAGTGCTAAGCACACTATACACTAGAGTGCTAAAAATGTCAAGCCCTCATTTATAAATAATTTTTAAACGGAAAAATTCTTGCTATTTTTCGCCAAATGGATTAGAATAAATTGGTAGTATTTTTTAAGCTGAGGTGTCAGTATGAGATGCATCGGATTTGACAATGAGCAATACCTGCGAACCCAGTCTGCCCACATTCGGGAAAGACTGAGTGCCTTTGGCGGCAAGCTGTATCTGGAATTCGGCGGCAAGCTGTACGACGACTACCACGCATCCCGTGTTCTTCCCGGTTTTCAGCCCGACAGTAAGCTGAATATGCTGCTGCAGCTGAAGGATCAGGTGGAAATGGTCATCGCCATCAACGCCGCAGACATCGAAAAGAGCAAAATGCGCGGCGATCTGGGCATCACCTACGATCTGGACGTGATCCGGCTGATCGGTCTGTTCCGGGAGCTGGGGCTGTATGTGTCCAGCGTAGTGCTGACCCGCTTCAACAAGCAGGCTGCTGCAGAAGCATTTCAGGCCCGCCTGGAGGGTATGGGCGTCAAGGTCTACCGCCACTATGCCATCGAAGGCTATCCTGCCAACATCTCTCACATCGTCAGCGACAACGGCTACGGCCGCAACGAATACATTGAAACCACCCGTGAGCTGGTGGTGGTCACCGCTCCGGGTCCCGGCAGCGGAAAGCTGGCCACCTGTATGAGCCAGCTGTACCACGAGCACAAGCGGGGCGTACAGGCAGGCTATGCCAAGTTTGAGACCTTCCCCGTGTGGAATCTGCCGCTGAATCATCCGGTGAATCTGGCATACGAAGCCGCCACCGCCGACTTAAGCGACGTGAATATGATCGACCCCTTCCATCTGGACGCCTACGGCAAGATCACCGTCAATTACAACCGGGATGTGGAAGCCTTTCCCGTGCTGGTTGCCATGTTTGAAAAGATCTTGGGCGAATGTCCCTACAAGTCCCCCACGGATATGGGCGTGAATATGGTTGGTAACTGTATCACCGACGATGCCGCCGTGAAGGAGGCATCCCGTCAGGAGATCATCCGCCGGTATTACGATGCCCTGTGCGCCCAGAAAAAGGGCAAGGGCAGTAACGAAACCGTTTCCAAATTAGAGCTGCTGATGAAAAAGGCCGGTGTGGATATTTCCAGCCGCCGTGTTGTGGCAGCCGCTGTAAAACGGGCCATTGAAACCAATCTGCCTGCCGCAGCTATGGAGCTGCCGGACGGTCGGATCATCACCGGTAAGACCTCCAATCTTCTGGGTGCATCCTCTGCCCTGCTGCTGAACGCATTGAAGGCGCTGGGCAATATGCCTGACGATCTGCACCTGATCTCCCCCATCGCCATTGATCCCATCCAGCATCTGAAGGTAGGTCATCTGGGCAACCGCAATCCCAGACTGCACACCGATGAAACCTTGATCGCGCTGTCCATCAGCGCCGCAACCAATCCCACCGCCGAGCTGGCTATGGAGCAGCTGAGCAAGCTGCGGGGCTGCGACGTCCACTCCACTGTGATCTTGTCCAGCGTAGACGAGCGCACCTTTAAACGTCTTGGCATCAACCTGACCTGCGAGCCCTGCTATCAAGGATGAAAGGAAGTACCGATATGTATACCATTCAAAATGAATTCCTGAAAGTCACCGTCGCCGCTATGGGCGCGGAGCTGATGAGCATCGTTGCCGCCGACGGCACCGAGTATATCTGGCAGGGCGACCCCAAGTACTGGGAAGACCGCTGCCCCAACATTTTCCCCAGTGTCGGACGTCTGACGGACGGCAAGTACAGATTAGACGGCAACTGGTACGAGCTGGGCTGCCACGGCTTTGCCTGGCGCAGCACCTTTGAGGTGGTCAAGCACGAAGACACCTATCTGGAACTGCGGCTGACCCACAGCGATGCGACCCTGGCGGTGTATCCCCGAAAGTTTGTCTTTACCGTTGCTTACACCCTCAACGGCAATGTGCTGGATACCCTTTATAAGGTAGAAAACTTAGACGACAAGGAGCTGCCCTTCGGTATCGGCGGTCATCCCGGCTTCAATGTGCCGCTGGTTGCCGGCAAGCAGTTTGAGGACTATCAGCTTCGCTTCAGTGAGAAGTGCCATCCCGAGCAGTACCTGATCTCCCCCAGATACCTGCTCAGCGGCGAAACTGCCCCCTATGCCCTGAAGGACGACCGGATCATCCCCCTGCGTCACAATCTGTTTGACATTGATGCTCTGCTTCTGCGCAATGCCGCAAGAGAAGTTACCCTGGAGACCGAGGGCGACAGCCACAGCGTTACTGTTTCCTATCCCGGTATGCGCTACATCGCATTCTGGCACGCGCATCAGACGGATGCGCCCTACGTGTGCGTTGAGCCTTGGTGCAGCTTGGCATCCTTTGAGGATGTTCCTGCCATCTTTGAGGAACGGGAGGATCTGCTCCGCCTTGCACCCGGTAAGACCTACGAAAACCGCTGGTCCATCCGCTGCACATTTTAAGAAAAAGCTGTCATTCCCAGTGGAGCGAAGCGAAATCGAGGAATCTTCGCACCAATGTTTTGCGGTAGATCCCTCGGCTCCGCTCGGGATGACAGCATTTCTTTGGGAATATTCTTTTATGCAAATGCGTAAAATTGTACAAATGCCCATTATTTCCATTGGGATAGAAAATTTTTGAAAAAAGCATTGAAAATCTTTGCTTTTTGCTGTATAACTAATGATGTTGTTTTTATTTAGACGGGTTTGACTGTGTCTTGCCCAAGAAACGAGGTCTTTTTCATGGAAAGAAAAGTCGGAACAACCTCCAGAGGTATTCGTTGCCCCATTATTCGCGAGGGCGATGACCTTGCTGATATCGTCGTTACCAGCGTAATGGAAGCCGCCGAAAGCGAAGGCTTCAGCCTGAACGATCGGGACGTGGTGGGTATCACCGAGTCCGTGGTCGCCCGTGCGCAGGGTAACTATGCATCCATCGATGCCATCGCCAAGGACGTCCGCGCCAAGCTGGGCGGCGAAACCGTTGGCGTGATTTTCCCCATCTTGTCCCGTAACCGCTTCGCCATCTGCCTGCGAGGCATCGCTATGGGCGCCAAGAAGATCGTCCTGATGCTCAGCTACCCCTCCGATGAGGTGGGCAACGAGCTGGTGTCTCTGGACAAGCTGGACGAAGCCGGCGTCAACCCCTACAGCGATGTGCTGACGGAAGAAAAGTATCGGGAGCTGTTCGGTCAGAATCTGCACCCCTTTACCATGGTGGACTATGTCCAGTATTACGGCGATCTGATCCGCCAGTGCGGTGCGGAAGCGGAGATCATCTTCGCCAACAATCCCAAGGTGATCCTGAACTACACCAAGCACGTTTTGACCTGCGATATTCACACCCGCGCCCGTACCAAGCGGATCTTAACTGCCGCCGGCGCTGAGGTGGTGTGCGGTCTGGACGATATTCTGACCGAGAGCATCGACGGCAACGGCTATAATGAAAAGTTCGGTCTGTTGGGCTCTAACAAGTCCACCGAGGACAAGATCAAGCTCTTCCCCAAGGAGTGCGGTGATCTGGTGCTGGACATTCAGGCAAAATTCAAGGAAAAGACCGGCAAGAACATCGAGATTATGGTCTACGGCGACGGCGCATTTAAAGATCCCGTGGGCAAGATCTGGGAGCTGGCTGACCCCAGCGTCTCCGTTGCCAACACCCCGGGTCTGGAGGGTACTCCCAATGAGCTGAAGCTGAAGTATCTGGCAGATAACGATTTTGCAGATCTTTCCGGTGATGCACTGAAGGCTGCCATTGAGCAGCGCATCCGGGAAAAGGGCGATCTTTCCGGCTCTATGGCATCTCAGGGCACGACACCCCGCCGCCTGACGGATCTGATCGGCTCGCTGTGCGATCTGACCTCCGGCTCCGGTGATAAGGGCACGCCCATCATCCTGGTGCAGGGCTATTTTGATAACTATACCAACTAAAATAAACGCGGAGTGCAAATTGCACTCCGCGTTTTAAGCCTCCCCTGTGCAAGGGGAGGTGGCAAAAATCTGTGATTTTTGACGGAGGGGCTGTTACAATCCCCCAGTCTTTTTGCTTTGCAAAAATAAAGGCCCCCTTTGCACAAGGGGGCCTTTTTTAAAAGAAGCTGGTAATAAAGATCTCAATGCCAATGCCGATGAGGATGACGCCGCCGAAGATGCTCGCTTTGCCAGCCAGCTTGGTGCCCACCTTTTTGCCGATGGCAATACCTGCAAAGCAGATCACAAAGGTTACCGCAGCGATCAGCAGCGCTGCAATGGCAGCCTCCAGGAAATTATAATCGACAATGTTGAAACCAACCGCCAGCGCATCAATGGACGTGGCGATGCCCTGCAGCAGCAGCGCACCGAAGGTCAGCGTGATATTGCAAACACCCTCATTTTCGCACTTAAAGCTGTCAAGAATCATCTTAATGCCAATATAACTGAGCAAACCCAGTGCCACCCAGGGAATCAGTTTCTCAAGGAAACCAAATACCTGCACCAGTGTGTGCAGACACGCCCAGCCCAGCAGAGGCATCAGACCCTGAAAAACGCCGAAGATACCGGCGATCAGGATCATCTTCTTCAGCCGCATATGGGATTCGTTTAAACCGTTTGCCAGCGACACGGAAAAGGCATCCATCGCCATTGCCACGCCCAGCATCAGGTTTGTAAAATAGAACATAAATTCCGCGGGCATTGATAACCCTCCGTTTGTAAAATTCTTAACCCAACTTATCATACGGCAGAAAAATTGTCAATATTAGCAATTCTTTATACTGCACAATCCAATATCATTCCCACTAAGCGTGTTGCAAACACGCGCACGGAGGAATCCTCGCAGTGCGAAGATCCCTCGACTTCGGGCTTTAGCCCTCCGCTCGGGATGACAATTAAAAACCGGCGTATCGTTTGATACGCCGGTATGTATTTTATTCGCCGTAGCCCATAGGGTTGGAGCTCTGCCAGTTCCAGGAATCGCGGCACATATCCGCCAAGGTCTTTTCTGCCTTCCAGTGCAGCTTCTCGGCACTCTTGGCGGGATCAGCGTAGCAGGTGCCGATGTCACCGGGACGGCGCTCTACGATCTGGTAAGGCACGGGAACGCGGTTGACATCAATAAAGGTGTGCACCATATCCAGTACGCTGTAGCCGGTGCCGGTACCCAGATTGAATACCTCACAGCCGGAATTTTCCGTGGCATATTTCACTGCCGCCACGTGGCCGCGTGCCAGGTCCACAACGTGGATATAGTCGCGAACGCCGGTGCCGTCGGGGGTATCGTAGTCGTCGCCGAAGACGTTCAGCTGCTCACGGCGACCGACAGCAACCTGGGTAATATAAGGCATCAGGTTGTTGGGAATGCCACGGGGGTCTTCGCCGATGCGACCGCTGTGGTGGGCGCCGATGGGGTTAAAGTAGCGCAGCAGCACGATGCTCCACTCCTTATCCGCGTGGCTCATACCGGAAAGGATCTGCTCGGTCATATACTTGGTCCAGCCGTAGGGGTTGGTGCAGTGACCGGTGCGGCTGGTTTCCTTCAGGGGCATTTCGTTGTCTGCGGTGTAGACGGTGGCGGAGGAGGAGAAGATCAGATTCTTCATACCCACCTGCTTCATCACCTTGGTCAGCACCAGGGTAGAATTCAGGTTGTTGTCATAGTATTCCCAAGGCATAGCAACGCTTTCGCCCACAGCCTTCAGACCGGCAAAGTGGATAACGCAGGCAACCTCGTTCTCCGCGAAGATCTTCTTCAGCAGCGCTTCGTCACGGACATCGCCTTCATAAAACTTGACGCTCTTGCCCGTCAGTTCCTGCACGCGCTTTAAGCTTTCGGGGTTGGAGTTGCACAGATTGTCAACGACTACCACCTCATAGCCCTCGTTGAGCAGTTCCACGCAGGTATGGGAGCCGATATAGCCGGCACCGCCGGTAACCAAAACCTTCATAATATCTACCTCCATTGGTATTTTTTATTATTTTACTGCACCGGACGAAAAAATGCAAGCATAGGCAGGTATCATTCCCGATTTTATCTTGCTATTTTTCTACAATGCAGGTATAATGTAATTAGTGAAACTATGCCTCCGGCGCAATACGTCGAATTTTATCCCGATTATGGGGGAATTGTTTATGGATATGAAAAAACGGATCTTGCTGCTGACCACCGGCGGCACCATCGCCTCCGTTCCCGGTGGCGAAGGTCTGGAACCCCGCCGCGCAGATGTGATGGAGCGGGAATTAAATCAGCTGCGCACCTACTACGACATCACCGTCGAGGACGTGATGTGCTTAGACTCCTCCAATATGCTGCCGGAGCAATGGCAGACCATCGCCCGCCACATTTTCAAGCGGCGCAATGACTTTGACGGCATCGTCATCTCCCACGGCACGGATACGATGGCATACACCGCGTCCGCAGTCACTTTTATGCTGCCCAACATCGATGTTCCCGTGGTATTCACCGGCTCGCAGCTGCCGCTGACGGATTTTCTTTCTGACGGACCGGACAATCTGCGCACCGCATTTGCCATGGCCGCCTCCGGACAAAGCGGCGTATTTCTCGCTTTTGACCGCAAGATCATGCTGGGCTGCCGGGCTGTTAAGGTTCGCGCCTCCGGCTTCTCCGCCTTTGAAAGCATCAACGCCCGCTATGCCGGTCAGGTCAGCAATCAGGGTCTGGTTCTGGATCCGCGGGTACTGCCCAAATATACCGGAGCCCCTGCCCTCGCCCCCGAAATCAGCGAAAATGTGTTCCTGCTGAAGCTGACGCCGGGTATGAATCCCGCCATTTTCGATATGCTGGCGGATATGGGCTACAAGGGCATTGTAGTCGAAGCCTTCGGTCTGGGCGGCGTGCAGGTGCTGCGCAAGGGTCTGCACGGGATCCAGCGTGCTGTGGAATCCGGCATCTGCGTCGTGGTCACCACCCAGTGTCTTTATGACAGCTCCGACCTGAAGGTCTATCAGGTTGGCAATAAGCTTTTGCAGCTTGGCATCATTCAGGGTCGGGATATGACCTCGGAGGCTGCTATGACCAAGCTGATGTGGGCCATCGGTCAGGGTATGCAGCCTCAGGAGATCGCCCGTCTGTTTGAACGCAGTCTGGCAGGAGAGATTACGCAGGCTTAACACACTTCCTGTCATTCCGACCAAGTGCAACGCACCATACCTTCTCCCGGGGAGAAGGTGCTGAGCGTTAGCGAAGCGGATGTGGAATGCGGGCAGGAATCTTAGATTTCGCACGCAGTTAAGACTTCTAAAACGCCAAACATTGTGCCGTTCCACACCCGTCTTTTGCTTCGCAAAATCCACCCTCTCCCCAGGAGAGGGTATCCCGCCACTTCGAATCCTGAAAGGCCGTGGGAATCCCCCAAAGTTTCTGGGGATTGCCACACCAGTGACATCGGTCACTGGTTCGCAATGACACCGTTTTCTTGACATCCCCCAGTTAGGAGGTTTTTTATGGACAATATTTACGTAACCGGTCATCGCAATCCGGATACCGATTCCATCGTTGCCGCTATGGCCTATGCTGCATTGCGCAACGCCTTGGGCGATCGGGAATATGTTGCCGCCTGCTTGGGACGGGTTTCCGACGAGACCCAGATCGTTCTGGATCGGTTCGGCTTCCAGCCGCCCCAGCTGCTGCACAGCATTCATACGCAGGTCAAGGATCTGGAATTTGATACCCCACCCATTCTCTCTGCCGCTGTCACTATGGGCAGAGCTTGGGAGGCTCTGGGAAGCGTCAGCGGCATTGCCGCCATTCCCGTTGCCAACGACGACGGCACGCTGTTCGGTATGCTGTCCCGTGAAAACGTGGCGCACTATAATATGAGCCTTGCCACTGCAGGCAAGCTGGAGTCTGTTCCCCTGTTCAATGTTCTCTCTATTCTGGAGGGCAAGGTGCTCAACGAAGCCGGCGAGAAAACAGATATGATCTCCGGTGAGGTCTGCATTGCACTGCCTCAGCAGCAGGAAAATCTGCTGTTCAACACCGCTGATTCCATCGTCCTTTGCGGACACCAGCCGGATATGATCCGCAGAGCGCTACAGATGAATGTCAACTGCCTGGTGCTGTGTCAGGCGGAGCTCAGCGACGAGCTGCGCAGCATTCCCACCAAGACCTGCATCATCTCCACGCCCTTTGACGCCTACCGGACCGCGCGGCTGATCTTCCAGTCCACACCTATCAGCCGCATTTGTAACACCAAGGGTCTGGTCTGTTTCCATCTGGACGACCGTGTTGACGATGTCCGCGAGCAGATGCTGAAGCACCGCTATTCCTGCTACCCCATTTTGGACCAGCAGGACAAGGTCGTAGGCGTTTTGAGCCGGTATCATCTGCTGCGTCCCCGCAGAAAGCGCATTGTTCTGGTGGATCACAACGAGGTCAAGCAGTCCGTTCCCGGTTTGGAGGAAGCGGATATTCTGGAGATCATCGATCACCACCGCTTAGCCGATATCCAGACCACCAATCCCATCTACGTCCGCAACGAGCCGGTGGGCTCCACCAACACCATCATCGCCGGTATGTTCCAGGAGCGGGGCTTGATGCCCTCGCCGAACATGGCGGGTATGATGGCAGCGGCGATTCTGTCCGATACGGTTATGTTCAAATCTCCCACCTGCACCGAGCGGGATATCCGCACAGCGGAGCGAATGGCGCGTATCGCCAATGTATCTCTGGACGATCTGGGCAGAGAGATCTTCTCTTCTTCTATGGACGGCAAATCTGCGGAGGATCTGCTGAACGCCGACTATAAGGAATTCCACATCGCCGGACACAATCTGGCTGTAGCGCAGATCACCTGCGTAGACAGCCCCAAGATCCTGGAGCGCAAGGAAGAATTCCTGAGCTTGATGCGCCAGATCAAAGCCAAGAAAAAATACTCGATGATGATCCTGATGCTGACAGATGTGCTGATGGAAGGCACCCAACTGATCTACCTGGGCAACGACGAGATCATCGAGCAGGCCTTCAACGTCCACCCCAAGGACAACACCGTCTTCCTGCCCAAGGTAATGAGCCGGAAAAAGCAGGTTATTCCCATGCTGTCTGTACTGTGGGGTTAATTCTATCAAAATCTACAAGGGGGAAATATGGGTTTTCGCCGTTTGCTGGGCAACGACCAGCTGAAACAGAATTTAAAAACCGCGCTTGACAGCGGTCATATTTCCCACTTCTATCTCATCAGCGGTCCGGTCGGCTCCGGACGGCATACTTTGGCGCGGCTGCTGGCAGCTTCTGTTTTATGCCAGTCCTCCCGGCGTCCGTGTATGACCTGCGCCGTCTGCCGCAAGGTGATGGCAAATACCCATCCGGATTTTATCACCGTGAACGATCCGACCCACAAGACGATCCCTGTGGATATGATCCGGGATATGCGCGACGATCTGTTCGTCCGCCCCAACGAAGCAACACACAAGATCTATATGATCGACCAGGAAATGCGGACGGAGGGTCAAAATGCCCTGCTGAAGGTGCTGGAGGAGCCGCCGAAATACGGCGTATTCATCCTGATTGCCGACAATCCGGAAAGTCTGCTGCCCACCGTTCGTTCCCGGGGAACGCCCCTGCAGCTGCAGCCTCTGAGCCAGCCGGTGCTGCTGAGCGCTTTGGCGCAGGAATTTCCCGACGCATCGAAAGAGGATCTGCACAGTGCCGCTGCGCGCAGCTGCGGTTTTCTGGGTCAGGCGAAGACTTTGCTCAGCGGCAGCGCTGCCGTCTCCGAACAAACCAAGAATTTTGTCCAAAGCTTTGCGCAGCAAGATGCCCTGCTCCTTACCCAGACGCTGGTGCCTATGGAAAAATGGAAGCGGGATCAGCTGATCCTTACGCTGCAGCAGTGGCTGGAGCTTTTGGAAGGCGCACTTTCCTGCCGTGCCGGTATGCCGGTGGCGGATCCGCTGTCCAGAACATTAAGCGCACAGCGCAGCTCCCGGGATTTGATGAATGCCATTTCCCATCTGCAAAAGGTCATCGAATATGCCTCAGGCAACGTTTCGGTTGCCGCAATTTGCAGCTATCTTTCCTGGCAGCTGCGATAAACATATATGTTACTGCCTGCATAGGCAGAGATAAAGGAGTTATACATGGAAGAAAAAATCACGACCGTTGGCGTAGAAGTGGTAGATATCCAGTTCCGCCCCGGCCAAAAGGTATATTATTTCGCCCCTGCGGGTCTGAAACTGCAGTCCGGTGATCACGTGATCATCGACACCGCCCGGGGTCCTGAATACGGCATCTGCACCGCAGGCAATCATCGAATTCCGGAAAAGGATATTGTCTCGCCCCTGCGGGGTGTTCTGCGCATTGCCACCAAGCAGGACGAGACCACTATGGAGGAAAACCGCAAAAAAGAGGACGAAGCCTTCGCCACCTGCGCCAATATGATCGCAGAGCAGGGTCTGGATATGCAGCTGGTCAGCGCAGAGTGCGCCTTTGACAGCAGCAAGATCATCTTTTTCTTCACCGCCGATGAGCGGGTGGATTTCCGGGAGCTGGTAAAAAATCTGGCATCCGCGTTCCACACCCGCATTGAGCTGCGGCAGATCGGCGTCCGGGATAAGGCAAAGATGGTGGGCGGTCTGGGCATCTGCGGCAGACCCTTCTGCTGTGCCAGCTTCCTGGATGATTTCCAGCCCGTTTCTATCAAAATGGCAAAGACTCAGAATCTGAGCCTGAACCCGACAAAAATTTCCGGCACCTGCGGTCGCCTGATGTGCTGCCTGAAATATGAGCAGGACGCCTACGAAGATCTGCTGAAAACCGCGCCGAAGCCGGAATCCTTTGTGGACACCCCCGAGGGTCGCGGCACGGTGGTAGAGATCGATCTGCTGCGCCAGCGGGTAAAGGTTCGTATGGAGGATGCGCCGGAGACCATCTCCGCATTCCCCAATGCGGAAATTGCCGTTCTGCGCAGCGGCAAGGCAAAGAAAAACGACCCCCCCATTCCCGATGATCTTGCTCCCATTTCCGGTGCCAATAAGCGCCGCCGCAAGGAACGGGACGAAGAGGAATTCCCCAAATTTGAGTCCTTCCGGGTTCGCTATAATGACGGCACGGTAGACGATGTGCCGGAGCAGACCGGTCAGCAGCAGGAAGAAACACCTGCTGCTGAAAGCAAAAATTCTCACCGCCGCAATCGCAGAAATCGCGGTAAGAAGCACAACGCGCCCGCAGCTGCTCCCCAGGCAGCACCCGTCGCATCGGAAAACGCAAGCCAGCAGCCCAAGAAAAACAACCACCGCCGCCATCGCCACCACCATAAGCCCAAGCAAAATAATGCACAGTGATCCCAAAGCCCCCTCAGTGAGGGGGCTTTTTCCGTAGGGACAATCAGTGATCGCCCGCACAATTTTCCTCCGCAGCTGTCATCCTGAGCGAGCGGCAGCGAGTCGAAGGATCTACGCACTTATCGGGTGCGAGGATTCCTCCACGCGGCTTCGCCTTGGTCGGAATGACAATCTCTTTACAGAAACTAAAACCCGAGGTGCAATGCACCTCGGGGGTCTTTTATCCGTTTACTCTGCTTTCAATTCGCGTCAGCGCATTTTTCATCGCCTCGTAATCCTCCGCTGTTACCGCGTCAATGGCATAGTTTTCATAAGCCGTCAACGCCTCCCGGATCCGCAGCAGGCGGATTTCGCCCGATTCGCTTTCGTAGCGGTAGATCGGCACATAGGAATAGTCGGTGATCTTCACATCCCCGGTCTTGCCGTCGCGGGTAATTTCCATATCCAGAATCACCGAGTAATTGGTGCCGGCCTTGTCGCCGTCGCCGAAGAAATCGCCCAGAGAGTAGGCGATGAACATTCCCGTCTTCTCGTCAAAACCGATTTTCTGCACGTAATGCGGATGGGTGCCCACAATAGCATCCACACCGCCGTCCGCCATAATTTCGATGATTTCTTCCTGGGTCGTGCTGACCTGGTCATTAAATTCGCTGCCCCAGTGCAGCAGCGCAATGGTAATATCCGGCTTCTGCTTTTCGATCGCCTTCAAAACCGAGCGGATACCCTCTTCATCCACCTTCTGGTAGGCGCTGTTATAATCTTGGTACAGCAAATTTACGCAGTACTCACTGCCGCTGGGAAGACCTCTGCCGTCCATGCCCTTGGTAAAGGCCGTAATCGCAATGCGAATGCCGTTCACTTCCCGGATCAGGAAGCCCTGATAACGCTGGAACTGTTCTTTTGTGGCATAGGTGCCCACGCTTTGCATTCCCGTGCTGCGAATGCCGTCTACCGTGGCCGTCAGACCCAAAATGCCGTTGGTAATAGCCTTGGAGTTTGCCGTTTGCAGAATATCCACACCGGAATCTTTCAACGCCTGCACCAGCTCCACAGGTGCAGAATTGTGCTTGGATCCGTAGGGCTCTTCGTACAGATTTCCCTCAAAATTCAGCGTCGTCAGATCGCCGCCGGACAGCACCGGCACCACGTCCAGAAAAACGTCGGAATAATCATACTCACTGCCGCCGGCGTTGACCACCTTGTCGGTAATGTTCACATCTCCGCCGGATACAAAATGGATCACTGTATCTTCTCCGGTCTGATTTTGATTTCCGCCACCGGCGGTATTGGACCCCGGATCTTTCAGAAATACGATCGCCAAAACAATGCCTGCCACCACCGCCGCGGCGGCAACGCCGATGCCGATCTTCGCTCCGACAGAAAGCGGCTTCCTGAAACCGGCGCTATTCACTTTTCTGCCAAAACGTGCCATAGGGTCTCCTCCGTAGTGTTTTCGGGTACTATTTTACACCATTTATCGGGATAACACAAGCCCCTTTATGCGTTGACATCTTCCGGTTTTTTGACTACAATAACAACATCCTATACACAAAGGAGCTTTTAGTAATGAAACGTTTATCTCCCGGAATCCGATTTCTCCTTGGATTTATTACGGTTTTGCTTTGCATTGGACTGTTTGTAACCAGCTTTGCAGGCATTCTCGTTTCCAACTTTGTTCAGATCCTCTCCTCTCAGGAGAATCTGGAAACCCTGCTGCGGCAGGTAATGTTTACGGATTTTCAGCAGCGTCCCAGCGTACATACTGCCCCCGGCGGCAACGCCCCGGCACTGCGGCAAACCACTGTCAAAACCTACGCCCCTGCCGATATCCGTCTGAACGAACAGCAGACCGCCACCTCTATGGTAGAATGGATCTACGATGCGCTGGCTGACGATTTTGGTGATCAGCTGACGGTGGATCTTGCTACCGTCAAGGAATTTGTAGAGCGTTCCACTTTGGACGATTTCCTGGTGGAAAAGGTGGCCATTATGATCAATGACGCCTACACCGGCGAGCAAACTGTCACCCTGACGCCTGAGGAGATCCGCGCCGCTATCGAAGAAAATGCCGCGCTGATCGAGGAGTATTTCGGCGTTGCCGTGGATGCGCAGGTGATTGCCGACGTTACCTCCGTTATCGAGGATAACGAGTATGTGGAACGGATCGAAACAGAGGGCATCATCAACATTATCCTCAATCCCAATGGCGATACCCCCTCCGAAGGTATGGACAACCCCAACAGTGTGGATACCCAGCAGATCCAAAATACCATCGACACCGTCCGCTCCATTTTGTCCAAGGAAACGGTTTTACTCTGTGCCGGAATCAGCCTGCTGCTGATCGTGCTGATCCTGCTGGTGAATATGAAGCAGATCTGGGCAGGTCTGAACGCTGTCGGCATTACATTGATGGTCGCGGCGCTGCCTGCTGTGGTGTTGACCCTTGCGGTTTGGCTTGTTCCCGCCGGCTGGGCACAGAAGCTTGGTCTGTTTAGCATCATCGAGGTCCTGCTCCGGGAGGTCGTGAATATCAATTCCATCGTCTGCTTCGGTGTGTTTGGCTTTGGTCTGCTGCTGCTGATTGCCGGTATCGTAACGAAAAGCATCAACAGCAAAAAAGCCCGCAAAGCCAGCCAGATCGAAACCATTTCCAATGCCGTCTTTGCAGAAGCTCCCGTAGCTGTGGAATTCCCCACCGAGGACGAAGCAGAAGAAACCGAGGAAACTGATTCCGAGGAGACCGAGGAGATCGAAGAAGCAGAGGAAACGGAAGAAACTGTCTAACCTACATATAAAAACGCACCCCGGTTTTTAATCGCATCAATTGTGCACAGCCTCCCCTGTGCAAGGGGAGCTTTCATCCCGCAGTCTAAAACTCCGGAATGAAGCTTTGCGTTGCAGAGTCTGCCTCTTGGGCAAAGCCCTCCAAGTCATTCAGATACATCCAGCTTAACACCGCGTCGTACTCTTCATCGCTGACCTTGCGGTCAAAGGGCGCGGGAAGCCCGCCCATAGGCGTATACTGCCGCATCAAACTCACCAGCACCTGACCGGATGAGAAATTTTCCCCGATCCAATCCAGCACCTTCAGAGAATTATCCACACAGCCGGGAAGGATCAAATGGCGGATGATCACGCCGCGGACGATTTTATCCCCCTGCCACTGCACCGGTCCTGCCTGCCGCACCATCTCCTTGATCGCCTGCGTTGCCACGTCAAAATAATCCTTGGCACCGGAAAGCTGCTGCGCCAAAGCCCCATCTGCATACTTAAGATCCGGCAGGTAAATATCTACCTTGCCAGCCAAGGCGCGAATGGTCTCAATGCGTTCATAGCCGCCGCAGTTATAGATCACCGGAACCGGCAGTTTTTCTTCCAAAGCCGGTAAAATTGTCGGCAGATAATGGGTCGGCGTCACCAGATCGATATTTTCCGCGCCCTGCGCGATCAGATCTTCCATCATCGTGCGCAAGACCGTGCTGTCCACGGGTTTTCCCACGGGCTTGCCGGAGATCGCCCGATTCTGACAGTATTTGCAGCCCAAGGTGCAGCCGCCGAAGAAAATGGCGCCGCTGCCACCGTCGCCGGCCAGAGCAGGCTCTTCCCACTTGTGGAGCATTGCTTTCGCCACTAGTGCCTGATCGCTGCCGCCGCAAAAGCCGGTTTCACCCTTTGTGCGGTCCACGCCGCACTGTCTGGGACACAACGCGCAGCTTGCATAATCCACTTCTATCACCTCTTTCTTTTATTGTAGCACCCTTTTTCTCAATTCTCAAGCTTTACCCCGCCGCAAATGTGTGCTATGATACAAAAAGAAAGGGGTGTTTTCTATGAAAATCCGCAACGCAACAGAAGCCGATATCCCCGCCATTTTGAATCTGCTGAAGCAGGTGGGCAAGGTACACAGCGACCTGCGCCCCGACATTTTCCCTGCTGATACCCTAAAATACGACGCAGCAGCCCTATCCGCGCTGCTGCAGGACAAGCTGCGTCCGGTTTTCATCGCCGATATGGATGGCGCAGTGGCAGGCTACTGCTTCTGCCAGCACAAGATCATCGAGAGTACGCCGCTGTCCGTAGGTCGGCAGGAGCTGTACATCGACGATCTGTGCGTGGATGAAAATCATCGCCGTATGGGCGTTGCAAAGGCACTGTACGACTATACCCTTTCCTACGCCAAGCAAACGCGCTGCAATATGGTCACTCTGCATGTCTGGAACGGCAATGACGGTGCCCTGCGTTTCTACGAAAAGATGGGTATGACTACCCGCTACTATATGATGGAAATTCCCGTGGAGGAATAAAAATGCTGATCAAAGGTCAAATTTACGAGACCACCGTTACCGACTATACCGCCCAAGGTCAGGGCGTTACCAGGATCGAGGGCTGCGCTGTGTTCATTCCCAACGCCATTGTGGGCGAAAAATGCACCGTTCGCATCGAAAAGGCGCAGAAAACCTGGGCCAGCGGCAAGATCGTGGAGCTGCTGGAGAAATCCCCCCATCGGGTGAATCGGGAATGCCCCATTGCCAAGCTGTGCGGCGGCTGCGATTTCTGGCATATGGACTATGCCGAAGAATCCCGCCTGAAAGCGGATCGGGTCTTGCAGGCACTGAATCGCATCGGCGGCGAAAGCTTGGAGGAAATCCCCATTCTGTCTGCCCCCACCTGCTATGGCTACCGCAACAAGGCGCAGTATCCCGTCGCCGCCAAAAAAGGCAAGGCCTACACCGGTTTTTATCGGGCGGGTACCCACAGCGTGGTGGAAAGCGGTCGGTGTCTGATTTTGCCGGAAATTACCGACAAGGTCAAGGACGCTGTTCTGGATTATGTAAACCAATATCGCATTTCCGTCTATGACGAAACCACCGGCAAGGGTCTTCTGCGGCACATTTACGTCCGCAGGGGCGAGGTCTCCGGACAGATCCTTGTTTGTCTCGCGGTCAATGGCAGAAAGCTGCCCCACGTATCGGAGCTGATCCACCGCCTGACAAAGATCCAAGGCTTTGCCACCTTGGTGCTCAGCGTCAATACAGAAGATACCAACATTATCCTTGGAAACGAGTTTATCACTTTGTACGGACCGGGCTACATTGAGGACACCCTCTGCGGTCTATCCTTCCGGCTGTCGCCCCGATCCTTCTATCAGGTCAATCACCATCAGGCGCAGCGGCTGTACCGCGCCGCCATCGAGCTGGCGGAAATCAGCAAAAATGACACCGTGCTGGATCTTTACTGCGGTGTCGGCACCATCACGCTGGCAATGGCAGGTGCCGCCGGCAAGGTCATCGGTGTGGAGGTGATCCCCCAGGCCGTAGAAGATGCCAAGGACAACGCCCGTCGCAACGGCATCGAAAATGCGCAGTTTTTCTGCGGCGACGCCGGTCAGGCGGCATTGGAGCTGGCAAAGCAGGGCGTTCAAATCGATGTTGCGGTGGTGGACCCGCCCCGCAAGGGCTTAAACGCCGACACCATCGAAGCCCTTGATCAAATGTCTCCCCGCCGTATCGTCTATGTTTCCTGCGACCCCGCCACCCTGGCACGGGATGTGGCTCTGCTGAAAGATCGCGGCTATGTTCTGCAAAAAGCTCTGGCGGCAGACCTTTTCCCCAGATGTGCCCACGTAGAATCCATCGTGTGTTTAACGCGGAAAGAGGTCTGCACCCACCATATGAAGCTCCACGCAGAGCCTTATGAGTTGATCAAAAGCGGCGAAAAGACCATCGAACTGCGGCTTTTTGACGAGAAACGCCGGCAGATCAACGTCGGCGACACCATCGCCTTTACCAACACCCGCAGCGGCGAAACAATGCAGGCAACGGTCAAAAAGCTGCACCGGTTTGCCTCTTTTGAAGAATTGTATCAAAAGCTTCCCCTATTAAAATGCGGCTACACCGACGCAGATATCCACACCGCCCACCCGTCCGATATGCAGGCCTATTATTCTGCCGAGGAGATCGAAATGTACTACCTGCAGAGCCGGTATTATGATCCCCAGATCGCGCGATTTATCAATGCCGATGAACCTGATATGTTCCGGTGGGGTGGCAGTGTTGTGCCAGATACCTTTGTTTATGTGAGCAACTCACCTATTATCTTTGTTGACTACACGGGATATGCTAGCGTTGCGGTCAAGGAGCGCATATCGTCAGCACCCATTATAGCCTTTCCGACTAGCGGCTTTAAAACGGCTGTGCCGGTTGGATCTGCGGCGACTGTCTTCGCTTGGCTTCGTGCGTTAGCTTTGTTTTCTGGCTTAAAAGAAAAGAGACTGGCAAAAAAGCGGCAACCGCTATAGAGAAAGCAACGCCGCAGCTTGCTGGTTATTTAAACACTGCAATTTCTGAGGCTCTTGCGAAGGCAAAACGGGCAAAACGGAGCTTTGGGAATGATTCACATCACATTGTAGCAAAAAAAGATTCTCGCGCTGCCTTTAGTCGGGAGCTTCTGAAAGACAACGGCTTGTCCCATCACGGGGCATATAATCTTGTTTTGATAAACAGAACACTTCACCAGTATTTACATACGAGTGCATACCACTATGGCGTGTATCTTGTGCTGGCTTTTGCTGCGGCCAAAACAACGAAAAGGAGCGAAAAAAAGTACTACATTTTAGCGGCTCTCGCTTTGATAAGGATGTTGCTGTTGGCGGCGAGTAATTCTGTTTGATTTTGCACCGAAGGAGGTATAGGGGTCTGTAGTTGATCCTGATGATGCATATGGATTTTGTTAAGGAAGGCAAAAAAAGATTTCCTCGAGCAAGAGGGGTTGCTGTTTCAGAACATTTCATAGTCTTTTTGTCTGGTGCGCAGGCTAGGTTGTATGACAGGCAGCTCAACCTTTTGCATACTATAAAAGGTTTGCAATATGTCTACAGATGTGTCATATCTCGAGATGAGAGTCAGTTGCTCTTGATTTCGACAGCAAATTGGTTTTATGTTGTTTCATTAAGCACGTTTGAGATAACGAGACATTCTATCAAGGGGAAATATAACGATAATTTGGAAGGGCGTGGATGCTGGACATTGGACGGCAAGGGGTGCTTATTTTGTGTAACAAATAGAACAAGTGTGCTATCCGCGCTCCGCATATATCCTGATATGGAGACCAGAGAATATCGCGATCTGCTGTGCGACAAATATTGGCTAACCGACATCTGTGCAGTACCAGAACATAATAGCTATTTGATAACCGGGCTTAGTCGGGATAATGATAAAAGCTATCTAATTTGGTATGATGGAGAGCAGTTTAGAGAATATGTGCTAGACACGGATGGCACAGCAGGTACCGCTGTAGGTGTCAAATGGATTACGGAGCAGAGTGTATGCATTGTACGGGGAATTGACGGTATTTGCATCTGCGATGCAACTGGCAAAATGCAACACGTGTATAAAAACGAGCAAATTATTGACCAGCTTGTAGATGTTTGCTATTCAAAATATAATCCCTATATCTATATTGGGACGCTGAGCGAATTGCTTTGCGTAAATGCTGATACTCTCGAAATCAAAGAGTCGTTGGACTGCCCGTTTGGAGTAAAGCGAATTGTGGAGATGAATGGCGAGGCTTTGCTAATTGAAACGTGGGACTACGTCGAGATGATTCAAACAACTGGCAAAGAATCGATCTAAGAGGTTTTCCATATAAGCGACACACAACTAATCTTCCGATAAATGCTGCACCTATCACCTGGCAGCCGCACCGAAAGGTGCGTCTGTTTTTTCTTCGATTGACACCTAATGGGAATGGCAGTATACTGGTAATGTGCCTACAATGCGTATGGATATGACATACACCATCGTGAATAGCATTTCGACGAAGAGCAGGAAACATACGGCGTTGTGGGCATTGAGCTTGCCGTAAAATAAAAACACCTTAGGAGGGCGCTATGGATCACATCTGCTTGGACTATACCGCGCTGCGTTCGAAAGCCGCGGAGAAGATCAGGCGTTATCTTGCCCTGTCGCCCCACAATCGGCTGACCATCGGCATCTGCAAGCAGGGGAAATGCTATATTTTTGGCGGCGAAGAAGAAACGAAGCTCCGTTACGACATCGGCTCTATCACCAAGACCGTCACTGCCCACCTGATCCTGAAGCTGCAAAGCGAGGGCAAGTTGGACCTGCACCAAACTGTGGATGCCTATTTGCCCCTAAAGAAAGGCAAATATCCCACCGTCTACCAGCTTCTGACCCACACCGCGGGCTACCACCATCTGACCCCCGCGGAAATTACCCTGCCCCATCTCATCGCCCACGGCTACGCCCGCAGGAATCCTTACGAAAACTGCACCGCAAATGCCGTCATCCATTGTCTGCAGCGCCGCCGCTTCCGCAAGCCGCGGGCGCGCTACGGCTATTCCGACTTTGCATCCGCCATTCTGGCAGCCGTTGCGCAGGCGGTGACGGAGAAACCCTTTGATGAGATTTTTGAGGACTTTGTCCACAGCGATCTGGGAATGACGGACACCGTTCTCCGGCTTTCCGCCGAAGATCGGCAGCCCAAAGCCGCCAAGGGCAAGCGGCTTCTGCCCTATTGGGTATGGAAGCAGGGAAATCCCTATATTGCCGGCGGCGGACTGGTCAGCAGCATCGAAGATGTGCTGCACTACCTTACCCTGCAGATGGAAAGCGACGCGCCCTATATCACCGCCGCCCACACCGTGTGCGACGCATCCAAGCTCCGGCGGAGCAACCATCTGATGTGCCTCGGCTGGCACACCTACCAAAAATCCAACCAGCTGTGGCACGTTGGCGGCGTTGGGACGTTCCGTTCCTCTATTATATTTAATAAGGAACGGCAACTGGCGGTGGCAGTACTGGGCAACGCCAAGGGAAAAGCCTCTGCCAATGCCCACTACATTGCCAAAATGCTCTACAGCGAGCTGAAAAACAACCGCATCCGTTTCAGCAGCTAAATTCAACACATTTTTCAGCCTTTGCAATCAAACAGCCGGCAGCGTCTGCTGCCGGCTGCTCTTATTCTTCTTCCTTGTGGATCACCGGTTTTCCGTTTTCGTCCAGCAAAACCGTCAGTCCGCCGCCATTGCGGTACAAATAGTTGACGCCGGTTTCCTTGTCCACCCAAATTTCCATCGTGCCCATACTCTGGCTGTAAATTTTTACAAATCTCTTTTCTTTCATTGTTTCTCCTTTATTTCACGCAGCGGGTAGCGATATAGGACGGCACGTTCAGATCGTGCAAATGTCCTGCGCCATTGGTATCTTCGTACAACTCCCTCAAGGTAAAGCCGGCCTTCAGCTGACCGCCGATCTGTTCCTCCAGGGTGTGGGAAAACTGGATGCCGAAGTCGTTTTTCATCATCATTTCGTACTTTTCCTTGTCCTTCAGCGGATTAAAGGGCAGGGAATATTTTACCACCGTTTCATCCTCGTCAAAGAGGTAATTGATGCCCAGATCATAGCCACCCAGGAAAATTCCGCCCCTTTTCAGCACCCGGTAGCATTCCCGGAAAATGGGCTCCACCTGCTCGACATAACAGTTGGAAACCGGGTGGAAGATCAAGTCGAAGCTCTCGTCGGCAAAGGGCAAGGGCTTGGTCATATCCGCCCGCAGGATCTCGATCTCATAGCCTTCCCGCTGCGCCACCGTTTTTTCGCTGTTGCACTGCTCCTCGGAATAATCCAGAACGGTGCAGCTTGCTCCCAGAGCGGTGAAGATGGGCATCTGCTGTCCGCCGCCGCTGGCAAGACCCAGCACCTTTTTGCCCTTAAGCTCGCCAAACCAATGCTTGGGCACGATTTTCGTTGGGGTCAGGTATACGCCCCAATCGCCCCGGAGGGCTTTTTCATATTCTTCGTGGGTAATGGGCGTGCCCCATTCCCACCCTTCCCGACACCATCGGCTGATGGTCTCGGCATTGATCAGTTGATAGTCCATTATTACAGTTCCTTTTCAAATGTATAGCCAACACGTTCCGCGCCGTCGGCGGTGGTGCAGGAGCCAATTTCCGTTACTGCATAGCCTGCGCTTACGTAAAGTGCCCGGGCTGCCAAATTGTCCTCGGTGGTGTGGATGCCAAGCTTCCGGAAACCGCGTTTTTTCGCCATCGTTTCCGCTACGGACAGAATGTACTTTCCGATACCTCTGCGCTGAAAATCGGGCTTTACCTGCACCATCCCCAGCCAGAAACCGCCGTCTTCCTCATCTATCCGGAACCAGGCGACATCTTCCCCTGCGCGGACTATATAATATCCGGTATTTTCCTTTTTTAGCAGTATCCGCCAGGTTTCCACATCTCTGTGCACGCCGTGGAGGTTTTCGATGTTCTCTTCATAGACTTCACGGATAAAAGGAATATCCATTTCTGTCGCAAATATGTATTCCATACTGATGCCTCTGTTTCACTTAAATTCGATAAGCCTATCTCCCTTGTATTTCAGCGTTCCTTTTTCTCCCACTCGGTAGCCCGCATAGGAAAAATCAGAAACATAAAAGGACTTTTTCCCGCCATCCACGGAAAAAATCACCACATATTTTTTGCGTTCTGCGTTTCCGGCATATTTGGAGAATGTTTTAACCGTATTTTTACCAACCACCAATGCTGCGGCTGCCTTGACTGGAGCACGCTTGTTTTTAACCGTCTTTCTCAGAATGCAGATCATCGCCACCGCCCAAAGGCCGATCAAAAGCGCCGACATCACAATGCTTGCAATATTGTCCGGCATACGAACATCCTCCTTCTTACTTTTTCATCTGCGTATAGGGCAAAACGGTGAAGCCGCATTTTTGATACAGCGCCAGCGCAGAGAAATTCTCTTCCTCCACCTCCAGGCGGAAAATGCAGCCTTCGTACTTTTGCGTGATAAAATTCAGGAACTGCTTGCCGATTCCCTGACCTCTGTACCCCTCTTTGATGTACAGATCCTCGATCCAGATGCACTTTTTGCCAAATTCCGTGGAAAAACTCTTGGCAACCATGGCATAGCCCTGGATGTCGCCATCTTCCAAAATATAGCCCTCCAAATAGGGGCTGCCGCTGATGCAGGTTTCAATATCTGCGGCAAAAATCTCCTCCGAACCGTTGCTAAGCACCGCCGGCGATGCGTAAAAAATGCGCATCATTTCCAAAACGTCGCTTTTATCCTGCGCTGTCATCGCCCTGATGGTCGTTCCCATATCCATTTCCTTTCCCGTTCCTTTATAAATATATTGTATCATCCCCACAGCCCAAATGCAAGGATTGACAACCCCGGCGGTGGGATAGTAAAATAGAGAAAACACCTTTTGGAGGATGCTATGATCATTTCCGGACTGCAAAAAATGACGCTGCTGGACTACCCCGGCCGGGTAGCCTGCACGGTTTTCCTGCAGGGCTGCAATTTTCGCTGCCCATTTTGCCACAACAGCGGTCTGCTGGGCGCAGCGCAGGACGATACCATTGCCGAAGAAGAACTTTTGGATTTCCTGCGCAAGCGCATCGGCATACTGGACGGCGTGTGCATCACCGGCGGCGAGCCCACGCTGCAGCCGGATCTTCCCCAACTGCTCAGGCAGATCAAAAAGTTGGGTTATGCCATCAAGCTGGATACCAACGGCAGCCAGCCCAATATGCTGAAGCAGCTGGCAGGCGAAAAGCTCATCGACTATGTGGCGATGGATATTAAGAACTGCCCGGAACGCTACGGCGAAACCATCGGACTTTCCCAAATGCCGGCGCAGATCGAGCAGAGCATTGCCTTCCTGCTGGAAGGGGATCTTGACTACGAACTGCGCACCACGGTGGTGGAGGAATTCCACGACGATGCCGCCATCGAAGCGATGGGCCAATGGCTTTCCCGCAAAGGCAAGGCAAAACGGCTGTTCCTGCAGCCCTACACCGACCGGGACAGCGTTTTGAGGCAGGGCCTGCACTCCCCCGACGCTGAAAAATTGCGCCGTTTTCAGGCGATTCTGGCGCCCTATGCAGAATTTGTTGAGATCCGCGGCGCAGACTAAACCACAAGATATAGTTTCTTTCAGAAAAATTTTCCACAATATATTGAATTTTGCTATTGACAACAACACAATATGTAGTTATAATACAGGCACTGTCGACTTTTCAGGCATTGCCTGTATTTTTATGTGTGGAGGTTTGTTTATGTATCGCGTACAAAAGAGAGACGGCGGCTTTGTGGAATTCGATATTTCCAAGATTTCTGCCGCGATGACCAAGGCCTTTGAGGCCCA
>JAZNNE010000035.1:0-2046 GCA_045580125.1 Faecousia sp.
GTTAGCAAAATCCAAAATATATAAAAAAAGGAGAAAACCAAAATGAACAAGACTGAACTGATCACCGCAATCGCCGAGGCTTCCGGCCTCACCAAGAAGGACGCCGAGAAGGCTCTGAACGCTACCGTCGCTGAGATCACCAAGGCTCTGGCCGCTGGCGACCGCGTCCAGCTGACCGGTCTGGGCATCTTCGAGACCAAGAAGCGCGAGGCTCGCACCGGCCGTAACCCCCTGACCGGCGAGACCATTACCATCGCTGCCGCTACCCTGCCCGGCTTCAAGGCAGCCAAGGCTCTGAAGGACGCTGTCAACAAGTAAGATGCGCCTGGACAAATACCTGAAGGTCTCCCGTCTGATCAAACGCCGCACCGTTGCCAACGAAGCCTGCGACAATGGCCGTATCAGTGTAAACGGCAGAGTTGTCAAGGCCAGTTACGACGTCAAGGTGGGCGATCGGCTGGAAATCACTATGGGTCCGCGTACGATTGCTGTAGAAGTCCTGCAGATTGCAGAAACCGTCCGCAAAGATGACGCGGCGGCTATGTACAAAGAAATCTAAAAAAATATGGGAGGCGCAAGCCTCCCATATTTTTTACCCCTCTCCCGGGGAGAGGGTGGATTTTGCGGAGCAAAAGACGGGTGTGGAATGGCGTGCACCGAAGCTGCGCAGAGGTCTTAAAATTGTGCTGACCTTTCGATAACTGCCCGCATTCCACATCCGCTCCAGTTTGCGAACTGGGGCACCTTCTCCTCGGGAGAAGGTAACGAAACAATGCCCTATATTATTTCCCTATTTTTCCGTAAAGCTTCTTCAGCAATTCCCGCAGGGGCTTGAACAGCAGAGCCGCGATGACAAAATTACCGGCGCAGTGCATCAGATCAAACCAGATACCGCTGACCCATTTTGCCGCCGCATAGGCAAATCCGCCGATGAACACATCCGCAATGCCGCACAGCGCGCCAAACAGCAGACCAAAGGTACCGGACAAGATCGCCCAGCCCAGCGGCTCTTGCATTTTGCGCAGCAAAAGTGCGGCGATCAGCAGTACCACCCAGATATACAAATAATATATATTCCAGGTATTGATGCCGTAAAACAGAATTTCCATACCCACATACAGAAACGTTGGATACAGCGCCTTCCAGCCAAAGGTTACCGCAAACAGCATAACCATCAGGCTTACCGGCTCGATATTCGGCAAGCTGCTCATCACAAATTTTGCCGCGAAGGTCAGCGCTCCCAGTACGCCGAACAGCACGATCTCAAAAGTTGTGAGCTTTATCTTCTGCTTCACTTGGTGTATACCAGCTTGAATACATCGCCGTCGTGGATCACGGCGTCATTCATACCGTACATTGCCATCTCATCGCCAATATAGAAGCTCCAGTAGCTCTGATCCACATTCCAATCGGCAGTTACGCCATCTACGGTATTATACAGACCGGGACTGTCGGACTCCACGATCAGACCCTCTTGCACCAGGATCGGTCCTAAATAGCCGCCGGTGGTTTCATAGTTAAAGGTCTTTTCTGCGCCGTCTGCGTGAACAACGATCACGGTAAACTTCAGCTTTGCTACAGTCGGATCGGTGGTGCCGGTGGTCTCACCGGTAGGCTCTGTCGGCGTTTCCGGTGCTTCCGGGCGGGTGCCAAAGTAGATGCCCACCACTACGGCAACCAACGCCACAAAGGCGATCAGGGCGATTAACAATTTTTTGTTCTTCATAAAAATACCTCCTAAAAAACAATATGGCTGCGGCGCAAGATCTTGCGCCGCAGCCGTTTTTCTGCGACAAATGCACCGCCTTCATAACTCGCAAAGGCGGGGAGAACCAAAAGCGTAGGTCTTCTGACTCGTGCTTGCAGATCTGGGACGTCTGCGGCGGCTCTGCCTTCCCAAGGTTTCCCTCAGTGACTGACTTTCGTCATAAGAGCCCGCCATAGGCACATACAGCGGCGGTACCGTTCGGGATTCGCACCCGATTATCTTGTTCAGCGCAGGAGGTTCATCGCCCCCAGCGCCACGCTATGGGTTATCAAATTGTC
>JAZNNE010000036.1:0-25470 GCA_045580125.1 Faecousia sp.
CTGTTGTTTCATATGGTTTCCTCCTAGTGTAAGGTAGAATTTTGGGAATAAAAAATATCCTCTCATCCCCAGAATCGGGACGAAAGGACTTCCTTCCGCGGTACCACCCGCAATTCGCCAATTGGCGCACTTTTCAGGCGCAGACACGCCCAAGATCTGTAACGTGATCCCACGGCTGACCCTACTGAAATTTCAGGACAGCAGCTCCCGGGGGAAGGCCCAATGCTGCACCCGCGCGGCTCTCACCGTCCCGCACTCGCTGAGGGTGTGCTGCTTAGCACAAGGCAACCCGTTCATAGCTTTTGAATATCAAATTGAATACTACCATATTCCTATTAGAATTTCAAGGGGTAAATACAGTTTTTTACCTAAAAAACGGAAAAGATTGCGTATATGGGAGGAAATTGCTATAATAAACGAAAGGAAGGTGCTGTATATGGACATTCGCATACTGAATCACGAGGCTGTTTTGCAGATTTTGCCGGACCGAAAGCCGGATTCCCACAAGGGAGATTACGGTAAGATCCTGCTGCTTTGCGGCAGCTTAGGCTATACCGGTGCGGCGGCTTTGGCGGCGATGGGTGCATTGCGCAGCGGCGCAGGGCTTGTCTATTTGGGTGTGCCGGAAAGCATATATGCCATTGAGGCGACTAAGCTGAATGAAGCCATCGTATTTCCGCTGCCGGAGGAAGACGGCAAGCTGAGCGTCGATGCACTGCCCCAGATCCTGAATATGCTGCCGGATATGGACGCGGTACTGTTTGGACCCGGCTGGGGACAGAGTGAGGGCAATTTTCTCATCGCGCAGGAGATCCTGCGCGCTTACCACAAGAGTGTTGTGGTGGATGCCGATGGCATAAACGTGTTGGCGAAGCATATGGATATAGTGCGCGAAAGGAAAGCACCCACCGTTTTAACGCCCCATCCCGGCGAATTCGCCCGTATGGGTGGAGATAATACCCTTGACCGCCGTGCTGCGGCAGAGGATTTTGCCCGTGAATATGGCTGCATCTTGCTGTTGAAAGGACACGAAACTGTGATCACCGACGGTCAGCAAACCTACGTCAACACCACCGGAAATGCAGGTATGGCTGTCGGCGGCAGCGGTGATGTTCTGGCGGGTATTATTGTCAGTCTGATGGGGCAGGGGATCGATCCGCTGACGGCAGCGGCCTGCGGTGCCTGGCTGCACGGCGCTGCCGGTGATATCTGCGCGGCGGAGATTGGGCAGTACGGCATGCTGCCGACCGATATGGTGCAGACCCTTCCGCGACTTATGAAATAAGGCGGGGTCATATGAAACGGATCATAATCGTGCTGTGCGCACTTTTTCTGCTGACCGGATGTTCAAACGGGAATCAGCAGCTGGACAGAGCAATCAATCTGCGATCGAAGCTATTGTCCAAGGAAGTTACCTTTGATGCGGAAATTACAGCGGATTATGGTGATAAAACTTATACTTTTACGATGAAATGCAGCATCGATACCCAAGGAGATATGACCTTTCAGGTGATAGAGCCGGAGGTTATCAGCGGTATTACCGGTAAAGTTTCCGCCACCGGTGGCAAGCTGACCTTTGACGATGTTGCGCTGGGATTTGACCTGATGGCGGATGAACAGCTGTCGCCGGTCAGCGGTCCTTATGTGCTGATGAAATCTTTGCGCAGCGGTTATTTGACGTCGTGCAGTCAGGAAGCGGATCATCTGCGGGTATCGGTCGACGACAGCTATCGCGACGATGCGCTCCATCTGGATGTTTGGCTGAATAGCGAAGATGTTCCCATAAGGGGCGAGATTCTGTGGGAGGGTCGTCGGCTTTTGACGATCAATGTCAAAAACTTCACATTTGTGTAGAACTGTGCATAGGATATTTCACAGGCGATGCCGTATAAATTTTCCGTGAGCGTGGAACAATAGTACCAGCCGCGTTACATAGGAAAATTCCGGTAGCGTCGGTGAGATTTCTTCGGAGTGTGAAGTACATGGATACCACGGTCAAACGCGGAGATATTTTTTATGCGGATCTGTCGCCGGTGGTGGGCAGCGAACAAGGTGGAACAAGACCGGTGCTGATCGTGCAAAATGATACCGGCAACCGGCATTCTCCCACGGTGATTGCAGCGGCGATCACCAGCCAGACGGGCAAAGCCAGACTACCCACGCATATCAATATCGCCGGCGGAAGCGTGGGATTGAGCAAGGATTCTGTTATTTTGCTGGAGCAGGTGCGTACCATCGATAAGCGCCGCTTGCGGGAGCATATGGGACGGTTGGACGATGCCCATATGTCGCTGGTAAACGACGCCATTGCTGTCAGCTTCGGGCTAAATGACAGCGGCGTATAATGGAATAAAACCCTCCTTGATGCATAGCTTGCATCAGGGAGGATTTTTTGTATGGAGGGAAATTACAACATATACGCGGCGGATCAGACCGTGGGAACGGTGGCGGTCAGCAGGGAAGGGCTGTACTACCGATTTGACTGCCAATGCCGGTTGGGAAAAAGAGAGCTTTGCAAAATCTGGGTTTCCTGCGGTAAGGATCAAATTCTGCTGGGAACACCGATTCCTGATGGTCAGCAGTTTCGTCTGTGCAGGAAACTGCCTGTCAAGTGCTTTGCAGGAGGAACGCTGCAATTTGCCTTAACCGGAAATAAAAAATCAGAAATTTTCATAGAAGTTCGGGAAAACGAACCGTTTGCTTACCTGAAAGATTTAAAAAACGCAGTCTTTAGGGTGCAAAACGGAATAGCCGGCATTGCGATAAGAAAATGAAAGCCTCCCCTGTGCAAGGGGAGGTGTCTTCGCTGCAAGCGAGGACGGAGGGGTTGTTACAATCCCCCAGTCTTTTTGCTGCGCAAAAATCCAGCCCCCTTTACAAGGGGGCTTTGATTTTTATACCTTAGATTCCAACCATTGTTTCATGGCGGCGCGACCTTCTTCAGTCATAGGGAAGGTAGCCTGTTCTTCCACAGTGCTCATTTCGTAGCAAAAAGGTCCGTGCCAATACTGCACCTGAATCGTGCTTTGGGAAAAATCGACCTCTTTGTTTTCGAATTTTACTATGACGGGCTCGATCCGGAAACGCAGTTCCTTCCAGGAGCCGGTGAACAGATTGCCCATAGCGAAGGTGTGCAGTGTGGGGATATAAATGTCAACCATAATCCTACTCCGCCATCAATGCTTCCATTTCGTCCAGCAGCTCGCCAAACAGCTGCAGCGCCTGGTCCACAGGCTCGGGGCTGGTCATATCCACGCCGGCATCCTTCAGCAGGTCAATGGGGGACTTGGAGCAGCCGCCGGAGAGGAAACGGATATAGTCGTTGACTGCGCTTTCGCCCTCCCGCAGGATCTTGCGGGACAGTGCGATAGCGGCAGAATAGCCGGTGGCGTACTGGAAGACGTAGTAGTTGTAGTAGAAGTGGGGGATTCTTGCCCATTCCAGAGCGATCAGATCGTCCACCACCATATCCTCACCAAAATACAGTTCGTTCAGCCGCTTGTATTCTGCGCACAGAGCTTCGGCGGTCAGAGTCTTGCCTTCGCCGATCATCTTGCCGATGTTCAGCTCAAATTCTGCAAACATAGTCTGGCGGAAGATGGTGCCCTTAAACTGCTCCAGGAACTGGTTGATCAGATAGGCACGCTCCGTTTTGTCGGTGGTTTTACCCAGCAGGTATTCCATCAGCAGCGCTTCGTTGCAGGTAGATGCGACCTCTGCAACGAAGATCACATAATCTGCATCAATGGGGTTTTGGGTCTTGTTGGAATACCAGGAGTGCAGGGCATGACCCATCTCGTGAGCCAGGGTGAACTGGCTGTCCAAAGTGCCGGTGTAGTTAAGCAGCACAAAGGGATGAATGGCCGCGCCGGCAGAGTATGCACCGCTGCGCTTGCCTTCATTCTGATAGACGTCGATCCAGCGGTTTTCAAAACCCTCTTTCAGGATCTTGTGGTAGTTTTCGCCCAGCGGAGCCAATGCGTCATAAACGGTTTGGACGGATTCGGCGTAGGGGATTTTCTTGTCCACGTCTGCCAGCAATGGTGTGTAGACGTCGTAGAAATGCAGCTCGTCTAAGCCCAGCAGCTTCTTGCGCAGGCGGACGTAGCGGTGCATTTTATCCATATTTTTATGAACAGCTTCGATCAGATTCAGATAAACGGAAGTCGGCACCTGGGTCTGATCCAGAGAAGCATCCAGCGTGCTGGGATACTTGCGGGCGTCAGCGAAGAACTTCAGCTGCTTGCCCTGTGCGTTGAGAATGGCAGCTGCGGTGTTCTGATACGCGCCAAAGGTGCTGTACAGATTTTCGTACGCACTCTTGCGTAGCGCCCGATCCGGGCTTTCCTCGCAGGCGACAAATGTGCCCTGACTCAGAGGATGCTTGTTGCCCTGAGCGTCTACAGCGTCGGGGAATTTGATATCGGCATCGGCAAAAGCACCGTAAATATCATCCGGCGCACCTGCCATTTCACCGGCGGCTGCCAGAAGCTTTTCCTCTGCAGGGGAGAGAATGTGCTCCTTGCGGCGGCGCAGATCGGTCAAATACCGGCGATACCGCTCAAGCTTCGGCTGCTGTGTATAAAATGCATCCAGCTTCTCGTCGGAGATGTCCATAATCTCCGGGGTCTCGAAGCTGCATTTGGAGCTGAGACTTACATATACATTCATAAACTTACCCTTCATTGCCTGATACTTTGCAACGCGGGTATCTTCGTCAGCCTTGCGCATGCAGTAATTGCCCAGCAACTCTGCCTTTGCGTTGGTCTTTTCCATTTCGGTCAGATAGGCAAAAAGCATATCGGCACTTTCGCCTAGCTTTCCTGCGTAAGCGCTCAGTGTGTCGCCGGATTGTTCCAGCAGCTTAAGATCAGCCTCCCAGGCTTCGTCTGTAGCGTACAGATCCTCGATGGCCCACTTATCTGCCTCGGCAATTTCACTGCGCTGAGGAATCTTTTTGATTTCATCCATAATAATACCTCCTGCTTATGTAGGGTGAAGCTTTACAGTAGGGGAATACCTGCTTTTTCGCAGGCGGAAATGGTGTCGGCGTCCCAAATACTGGATTGCACCTCGCCGATGTGGGCGCAGCCCAGCATCAGCATACACATTCTGGACTGGCCGATACCGCCGCCGATGGTCAGGGGCAGCTCATCGTTGAGAAGCATCTTGTGGAAGGGAAGCTCTCTGCGGTCATTAAAGCCGGATTCCGTCAGCTGACGGTCAAGCGCTTCCGCATCTACGCGGATGCCCATGGAGGAAAGCTCCAAAGCCCGACCCAGAACATCGTCCCAGAAGAAGATGTCGCAGTTGAGCTCCCAGTCGTCATAGTCCGGTGCACGTCCGCCGTGCTTTGTGCCGGAGCGCAGCTTTTTGCCGATCTGCATAATGCAGGCAGTCCGGTGTTCTTTGACATATGCCTGCTCCCGCTGAGAACCGGTCAGATCCGGATACAGATCCTCCAGCTCCTGGGTGGTAATAAAGCAGACCACAGGGTCCAGCTCTGTACGAAGCTGGGGGAACCGGACGTGAAGACGGTCGTTGGTATTGCAGATGGCGTGGACGATGCTGCGCACGATTAGCTTTAAGTAGTCAAGATTCCGATTTTCCCTGGTGATGATCTTCTCCCAATCCCACTGGTCGACATAGATGGAGTGGATATTGTCTAGCTCCTCATCACGGCGAATGGCGTTCATATCGGTGTAAAGACCGCCGCCAACGGTGAAATTGTACCGCTTCAGGGCAAGCCGCTTCCATTTCGCCAGAGAGTGGACGACCTGCGCATCCTTGCCCACATCGGGAATGTCGAAGGAAACAGCGCGCTCGTAGCCGTTGAGGTTATCGTTCAGACCGGAATCCTCGGTAACGAAGAGGGGAGCGGACACACGCTTGAGGTGCAGCGCGGAAGAAAATTCCTGCTGGAACGTCCCTTTGATATAGGCGATCGCCCGCTGGGTGTCATATTCATTCAGCACGGGACGATAATTGTGTGGTATGGTGATTCGGCTCATTTGCCATCATCCTTTCAAAATAGATGTTCTTATTGTAACTGTTTTACTGGAAAAATCAAGTCATTATTCGATGAAAAGCGGTTGACAAGAAAAGAAAAAACCGATATAATACGCAAGGTAATCTTGCTAGTGTAGCACAGTCGGTAGTGCTTCTCACTCGTAATGAGAAGGTCGCCTGTTCGAGTCAGGTCACTAGCTCCAAAAATCCCGTCCTCGCAGGGGGACGGGATTTTTGCTTCTCGGTCTTTCTGTTGACCGGTTTTATTTTTCAAAAACGGCGGGGAATACGGAATCCCTTGAAACAATACAATATTATAAAATGATAAAATGTCAATCGAAATATATCAAATTTTCAGTTGCGGGAAAATGTTGCATATGGTACAATCATAATTGAAAATGGGAAATATGGAATTTCAAGGAGGATTACATATGAAAAGATTCTAATTGCGATCATAGTACTGGCAATGTTTGCTTCTATGCTCTCTACTGTTACATTCGCAAGCGAGCTTAAGGAAGTGAACCTGACTGTATCGCAGCTGCAGGTTGGCTACTATACAGATCTGAACGGCGCGCTGACTCTGCACTGCGCCAACGATGACATCACCAAGGAAACAAAAAACCTGGTGGATAACAAGTCCTATCCCTATTACTGGAGCAAGCCCTACAAGTTCAACGACCTGAAAGGCTATGGCGGAAATGTCGTTCCCGCGATCCTCATTGACGTTGCCAACGGCGGCGACGGTGTTGCCATCTGTGGCTTTGAGATGCAGCTTCGCGAATATATGGACTGCATCCCTTACAGCTTTGAGATCCAGGCGACCCTGTCTTCCGGCTCCAATGAGTGGACAAAAATCTTCGCAGATAACGACACGGCTGCCAAGTGGGCAGGGGATGAGTATCATTGCGAGTTTGATGAGGTAACGGCGTATAAGGTTCGCATTCTGTTCTATGACATCGGCGATGCAGATGTTTCCAAGGATACTGCATACGGCACGCTGAGCAGCGATTCCACCCGTTTTTCCCTGTCCGAGATTAATCTGCTGGCAAAGCGGAATACAACATCTGCTACCGAGCCTGCCACCGAACCTTCCAACGAGGCAACAAGACCTTCGTTCACTGTGCCGGTAACGCAGCCTTCTGAGGCGCCCACGCAGGCTCCTACGGATGCACCTACTGAAGCACCCACGGCAGCACCTACCGAGGAGCCTACCAGACCTACTTATCCGATCCATCCTACCATGGCGCCCACCACAGCACCAACAGCTGCACCTACCGAGGCGCCTACCGATTCTGTTACCGATGCTCCCACTGCAGCACCTACTGAGGCGCCTACCGCCGCGCCCACTGAGCCGGATGCGACTACCGAGCCCACCACTGCTACAGATGCAACTACCGAGCCGGCGACCCAGCCTGCTACCGAGCCTGCTGTTACACCAACAGAACCGGCTACTCAGGAACCCTCCGGTGTGATCACTACCGTTCCTGCAACTGCACCGACTACCCAGCCCGATGCGACTACCGGCAACTCCGGCAGTGGCAATGACGGCACCTCCGGCGTAATTATCGGACTCATTATTGCGGGCATTGTCGTTGCCGCAGGAATTGCAGGTACCTGCGTGTTCTTTATCGTTAAGAAAAAGCGCAGCTAATTGCATATAAAAAAAGTGTTGCAATATTTTGCACGCTATGTTATTTTATAGTTGTATATTGAAGGGTATGCGCCCTTTGCAAATTTAAGGAGGATTACATAATGAAAAGATTCCCCAAGCTTGTTGTAACTCTGGTGCTTCTGGCTATGGTAATCGGTATCTTCGCGGCAATGCCCGTATCGGCTGCTACGGAATACAAAGGTATCAGCCTCAAGACCTCGCAGCTAACTGTTGGTCACTATACCAACACTGCGCTGACCGGCGACATCGTTCAGCACTGCGCCGCTCCTAACTACAAGGAAGAGGTTTCCTGCCTGCGTGACGGCGATAATGGCTCTGCTTACTGGAGCAAGCCCTATAAGTTCAACGCACTGAAGGACAATGGCGGCTCTACTGTTCCTGTTATTCTCATCGACGTTGCCAATGGCGGTGAGGGTGTTGCTATCGCTGCCTTCGAAATGATGCTCAGATCTGCTTTTGACTGCCAGATCCTGCACTTCGAGCTGCAGGCTACCACCGCTGCTGACTCCAACAACTGGGTTCAGTTGCTGGAAAAGAGACTGACTGTTGACAACTGGGACAGCCGTAAGCTGCGCTTTGAGTTCCCCGAGGCAACTGTCTACAAGGTCCGTCTGCTGGTTTATGATATTGCTGATTGCGATATTGCAAAGGACGACTACAAGGAATATACCGTATGTCTGGGTGACGAGACTCGCTTCACTCTGGCAGAGATCAAGCTGATGGAGATTAAAGAGACTGCCGACAGCGGAAGCAACAACAACAGCGGCAGTAACAACAACAGCGGTACTACTCAGAGCACTACCAGACCTGCAATCGGTATTCAGATCCCCACTAAGGCTCCTACCCAGCCTGCTACCAAGGCTCCTACCCAGGCTCCTACAAAGGCTCCTACCCAGCCCGCAACGCAGGCTCCCACCACCGGTGGTCAGACTGCAACCAAGGCTCCCACTCAGCCCGCTACGCAGGCTCCCACTACTGGCGGTCAGACTGTAACCCAGGCTCCCACTCAGGCTCCCACTACTGTGACCGAGCCCACCGGCGATGCTCCCACCGAGCCCACTGTTGATCCCAGCGCTCCCACCGAGACTGTCGATCCCAGCGCTCCCACCGAGCCTGTTGCTGATCCCGAGTACCTGACCTACGAGATCGTGGAAGAGGGTGCTGTCATCACTGCTGTCGATACATCTGCACTGACTGGCGCATTTACCATTCCTGAGACTCTGGGCGGCTATCCCGTAACCGCTATCGGCGAGGGCGCATTCGAGGGCGTTGAGCTGACTGAGGTTGTCTTTGCCGGTACTGAGGAACAGTGGAATCAGATCACTGTTGGCGCCGGCAACGATGTGCTGACTTCTGCTACCGTTACCTATCAGGGCGAAGGGGCTACCGAGCCTGTTACCGAGCCCGCCCCCACCGAGGCAACTGAGCCCGATGCAACCGAAGCAACCGATCCCGTGGAGACCACTCCCAACACCGACAACGGTGACGACGGCGAAGGTCCCAACATTACCGTGATCATTATCATTGTTGCCATTGCTGCAGCTGTTCTGATTGCAGCAGGCGCTGTGTTCTTCATCGTTAAGAAGAAGAAGGGCTAATATTTCCTATATAATGCAGGGGTGTGCATAGCGCACCCCTGCATTTTGTGTTTTATGCCGGAAAATAATTGTTAAGAAACATTAAAAACAACAAATTTGGGCTTGCATTTTCTTGCCGAATATGTTATTTTTTACTATGGAGACCAAATTCCTTCAAAGGCGCAGCCTTTGGAAATTTTCAAGGAGGTTTTTACATGAAGAAGTTCACCAAATTTCTCGGTATCTTCTTAGCTCTGGCGATGGTCATCGGTATGCTGTCCGTCGTTGGCGCTGTTGATTCTGAGACCCCCGCAACTGCTCCTTCTGCACCCACCGGTGCGATCCTGCAGGGCACTACATACGAGGTTGTCTCTCCCACCAGAATCGAGACCCTCTTCGGCTTCTACGAAGATGGCACCGGTGAGGATGAGGATACCTTTATGGACTGCGAAGACGGTGCTTGCGTAACTGACGGCTGGTTTGGCCGCGCAGGTTACTCCGAGTGCACCTCTGATGACGGCCTGATCGCCCTGGTTATGATGGTTGACGATTTTATCAACATGGGTGCTATCGAGGTTGTTGCAAAGGATGCAAATCACAGACCTGTTGATTTCGTAATTCAGGTTATGGGCGATGCCGACTGGGAAACCGTTGTTACTGCTGACAATGATCCCCTGGCTGAATGCCTGACCAAGACCTTTACCTTTGACGCTGTTGAGACGGATACCGTCCGTATCCTGATCAATGAGGTCGACGCCAATAGTGATGATGGTGAGTGCTACCTTAACGAAGTTACTCTGTTCGAGGCTGGCACCGGCAACCTGAAGACCGTTATTGATATGAATGGCAAGGTTTCTGCCAGCAATGCAAACACCAGTGATTGCACCAACAATGCTGTTGACGGCGACAAGTCCACTATGTTCACCGGTTCCTGGATGACCGTTGATCTGGGCGAAGCTACCGCTATCGATGGCTTCAACCTGTATCACTATCGCAATAGCTCTTACCCCAATAACATCACCGTTTCCATTCAGCAGACGGAAGGCGGCGAGTTCGTAGAGATCGGCACCTTTGCTACCGGTTTTACCTCCGGCGCTCCTGTTGACTCTCTGTACGTAACCTTCGATCAGACCTATATGGCTTACGCCATTACCTTTGGCTCTGATGTTTGGGGTTACCAGAATGACTACGAGCTGTGGCAGTATCAGCGCGAGGCTACGGAAGAGCCCACCGAGGCTCCCACTGCCGCTCCCACCGAGCCTGCCGAGCCCACCTATGAGCTGACCACCGGCGCACCTTCTACCGGTGTTGCTTACAAGTGGGCTGCTGATACCGGCGCTGCTGAAGGCCTGCTGACCTTCATCGGCACCTCCGCTAACCAGAGCTACTATCTGTCCACCTCCACCACTATGACCGATGGCGTTGACGTCTATGTCGAAGAGGTTACCGGTGGCTACCAGATGTACTTTATGGCCGGCGAGACCAAGACCTACATTGACATCTACCAGAACGGCAGCTACGTCAATGCCCGTCTGACCACCGAGCCTACCGCTGTGTTCACCTGGAATGATACCTTTGGTACCTTCGTTACCGACATCGGCGGCACTGCTTACTACCTGGGTACTTATACCAAGGCCAGCAACAACGTTACCTACACCACTCTGAGCGCATCTAAGCTGAGCTATATGACCGAGAGCAATGTTGACATTTCTCAGTTCCCCGCTCGCTTCTATGCTGAGGTTGGCACCATTATTCCCGAGCCCACCACACCTCCCACCGAGGAGCCCACTCCCGCTCCCACTGAGGAGCCCACTGAGGAGCCCACTCCCGCTCCCACCGAAGCTCCCACTCCTGCTCCCACCGAGGAGCCCACTGCAGCTCCCACCGAGGAGCCCACTGCAGCTCCTACCGAGGAGCCCACTCAGGAACCCACACGTGCTCCTTCTTCCAGCAAGGAGAAGGTCGATCTGATCGGTACTGTTGTTGGCGCATGCAGCACCAACTCCGCTACCGCAGGCAGCTATGCCGACTTCACATGGTGGTCTGACGGCAGACCCACCTGGAAGAACCTGGACAACTTTGTGGATGGTGACACGAGCACTTACATCAACTTTGGTGCATCCATCGATGCAGGCGAGAGACCTGACCTGTATCTGGATCTGAGCAATGGCGGCACCGGCTATACTGCTGTTGATGAGTTTACCATCTACCACAGCAGCGAGGGTAATGTTGCTACCATTATGGTCGTTCTGGTACTGGAAGACGGCACTGAGTGGACCAAGACCCTGGAGGTCAACTGGGTACAGTATGGCGGTCACACCTCCGTAACTGAGGTTCTCCCTGAGACCAAGAATGCTGTTGGTATGTACATCTGGCAGAACAGCAGCACCGGTAACGCACACTTCGGCGATATCGAGATCTACACCTATACCGGCTCCACCGAGCCTGAACCCACCGAGCCCTCTGAGACTCCCACCGAGCCTTCTGAGACTCCCACCGAGCCTTCTGAGACTCCCACCGAGCCCTCTGAGACTCCCACCGAGCCCTCTGAGACTCCCACCGAGCCCGTAGAAGCTCCCGAGGATATCACCGTTGTCACTCCCGGTACCACCACCATCACCGGCGGCGTTGTCAAGGAAGGCGATGTCTACAAGAAGCTGCCCTTCGGTAACTTCACTGCACAGTTCGGCTACTACAATGCTTCCGGCACCTTCGTTGACGGCAACGACGGCTCCTGCTGCATCGACGGCTGGTACGGCCGTGCAGGTTACTCTGAGTGCACCACCTCCGACGGTCAGATGGCACTGATCCTGACCCACACCGAGACCAAGCTGATCGGTCGTGTTGAGATCGTTGCCCGTCTGGAGCGTTTGAACAATGCACCTGCTGCCTTCGAGATTCAGGCAATGGTCGACGGTGATTGGGTAACTGTTACCAACGTTACCGAGAATCCCTTCACCACGACGGCTACCGCAGCTTACACCTTTACCCCCGTTATGACCAACCAGATCCGTATCCTGATCCACGCTGTTGCAGATCCCGCTGAGGTTTGCCACATCAACGAGGTTGAGGTTTACGAGATCACCACCGGCAAGATCTACAACGACATCGATCTGGTCGGTAAGCTGACTGCTACCGATGCATTCGGCAACAACCCCGGCACTAACATCATTGATGGCGACAAGTCCAGCAACACCACCGGCGCTAACTTCACCATCAACCTGACCGATGCAGACGGCAACCCCACCTCTATTGATGGCTTCAGACTGTTCTTCCACCGTGGTAACGCCACCTACGCACAGAATGCTACTATTATGGTACAGACTGTTGCCGGCGGCGAGTTCACCTCCATTGGTACCTTCTCCACTGGCTGGAGCTCCGGCGATCCTCGCGAGGTTCCCGTCTTCGAGTTCGAGCAGACCTACGATGCTTATGCAATCCAGGTCAACTTTGACTCTGCTGCTCCCATCCATGAGTTTGAGCTGTTCCAGTATCAGAAGGACGCTGCTCCCGTTGATCCCGAGCAGCCCACCGAGCCTTCCGATCCCACCGAGCCCTCTGAGACTCCCACTGAGCCTTCCGAGACTCCCACTGAGCCTTCCGAGACTCCCACTGAGCCCTCTGAGACTCCCACTGAGCCCTCTGAGACTCCCACCGAGCCTTCCGAGACTCCCACCGAGCCCTCCGAGACTCCCACTGAGCCCTCCGAGACTCCCACCGAGCCTGCTGAGGACGTAGATACCACCGATCTGGATGCTACTCTGGAGCTGATCGAGGTCCTGGACACCAGCGCATATACTGCTGAGTCCCTGGCTGCTCTGGAATCTGTTCTGGAAGAGGTCAATGCAATCCTGGCATCTGAGAATCTGACTCAGGAAATGGTTGATGAGGCATACGCAATGCTGCAGGCTGCTCTTGAGGAACTGGTTCCTGTTGAGGATACCGGCGACGATCAGCCCGATCTGCCCGATGTTCCCGAGCTGCCCGGTCCCGTTGATCTGTCCACCATTCAGGCTACGATCGACCTGATCTATGATCTGAATCCCAGCGATTACACTGCTGAGTCCTACGCTAACCTGATCGACGTTGTCAAGAATGTTAACAAGATCTTGGCTATGTGCGACGGTTACACCCAGAAGATGATCGACGACATCAACGACAAGCTGGCTGAAGGCCTGGCTGGTCTGGTTCGCGTTGACGGCGGCAGCGATGTTCCCGGTGGCGACGATGTCCCCGGCGACGACGATCTGCCCGCTGACACCGGCGACATTATGCTGACTGTTCTGTCCGGCATGATGACCATTTCCGCTATTGGCGGCGCCGTTGTTGTTGGCAAGAAGAAGTTCTTCTAATTAACTTCCTAACTTAAAAATGCGGCAGGCGGTTTACCGCCTGCCGTTATTTTAATGAAAATTGCCTCCCCAAACAGGGGAGGCAAATCTTTAAATTTTCGCATTAAGCTCGCGCATTTTATCGCGTATGGAAAGCAGATCCCTAAACGTTTCCGGTCGTTTTGCAGCATCCCGAAGCAGGGCAGAGGGATGGTAGATTGCGGTAGTCCAGATGCCGTCGATCTTCGTCCATTGTCCGTGCTCTCTGGTGATGAGATAGTCTTCCCGGATCAGCCGCTTAGCAGATATTCTGCCCAAACAAACGATGATCTTCGGCTGTATCAGCGCGATCTGGTTCCGCAGGAAATCAATACAGGCGTCCTGCTCAGTTTCCAGAGGATCCCGGTTGTGAGGCGGTCGGCATTTGACAATGTTGGCGATGTAGCAGTTATCCCTGCGATCCAGATCAATGATGGACAGCATATCATCCAGCAGCTTGCCAGCGGGTCCAACAAAGGGCTGACCCTGCAGATCTTCCTGCTCACCGGGTCCTTCGCCGATAAACAGGATATCCGCATCCGGATTTCCGACACCAAAGACAACGTTTTTGCGCGTGTCGCAAAGTCCGCATCGGGTGCAATTTTGACAGGCGTTCTGCAGTTGACTCCAGTCCATCATCAGAAGCCCCTCCGTCTGTTTGCGCGTCTGCGGCGGCGGATTGCGCGCATTCTCGCAATGTGAATCGTGCGTATCGCAAACAAGATGGCAAATACAAGCACAAGAATGCCTAAAAGAACACCTGCAATGATGGCGATCAGCCTGCCTGCGCTGTCCTCGTGCAGCGATGCCGGCAGATCCGGCTCTGCCTGGGGCGTGCTGACTTCAACAGAGTTTAAAGCCACCAGATCGGTTTGGGCAATACACAGATCCCCGTACCAAACCTCTACATAGGTGATTTTGTCACCGGCTTCAACCGGAGCTGTAATAGTGCCGACGGTTTCAGGATAAACCCAGCGCAGCTGCTCCGAGGTCAGTTCAACCGGAAGGATGGCATACGCCTCGGAAACGGGCGTTGTAACAAGATTATTGCTGCCATTTACCACAGGATACTGGGAAAACGTCTGATTTTTGTGGAATACCTGCCGATATTCGAACTTATCGCAGGCATAATCCAGCAGTGTTTTCATTTCCTCAAAGCTGCCGAAGGCTTCCAGAATATTGGGATCTTCTTCGTTGTATACCGCTTCAGCACCCATCACAACAGCCAGCAGTTGCATTGCGCCGTCCTCGGCTGTAACGGCCAGACATCTGCCATTTGCTCCGTCAGTGCCGGTTTTTCCGCCGATGACACGTTCATCATAATAACGGGTGGTATAGTTGTCACTCATCATCCAGTTTGTTGTCAGAACTTGGCGCTCGGCTGCTTTGTTGGTGGCAGGGACGGTATAGCTATCGGCGGTAAAGATCTTTACAAACTGCTCGTTTTCCAGAGCAATATCAATGATTCTGCAGATATCTCTGGCGGTGGAGTATGCATCCTTGTCGTACAAGCCGTGGGCGTTGGTAAAATGGGTGTTGGTGCAGCCCATTTCCTCTGCGCGTTGATTCATTTTCTCCACAAATGCTGCCTGACTTCCGGAGATCTTCTCTGCCAGGACGGCAGCGCTGTCGCTGTCGGATGCGGCGATCATACAATGCAGCAGTGCTTCAACGGATATTTCCTCGCCGACACTCAGACGTGGCTTGACGGATACAACACCGATGCCTACATCGTCCAGCGCTGTGCGGCTAACGGTAGCTGTGGCATTCATATCCAGTGTTTCAATAGCGATCAGTGCGGTCATCAGCTTTACCATACTGGAGGGGTCGACCTGTTTGTCCGGCTCGTAGGTATAGATCATGGTATCGCTGTTTCGCTCATACAGCACCACAGCCTTTGCGGTATCCAGCAGCTTTTCGCTGCCGTCCAGCGGCTTCTGCGCATCTACACTATGGCTGCCGCTGCCGATAGAGGAATCCGGTAGTGCGGAAACTGCACCTGAAATTATGGAAATAAAGAGCATCAGGCTCATAAAAAGACAAATTACTCTGACTTTTTTCATATTTCTACCTCAAAATCTCAATACCGGACTTGTCCGGATGTGAATTATTGTGTATTATTATATCAGTTTATCCTATCTTAGTCAATGCGGGAGGAGGCGCAATATGAAAAAACAGGGCACAATGCTTTTGCTTATAACGTTGATCATCTTTTGCTCTGTTATGATTGGCTTTTTCCTGGGGCGCAATATTGGAAGCTCGCCTATATATGTTTCAAAATTGCAGCAGGCAACTACAGCCAGTCAGCCGCAAAATCAGGAGAAAGTGAACATTAACACGGCGGATCTTGACGAACTGCAAACACTTCCCGGTATTGGTGCGGTGCTGGCGCAGCGGATTATCGACTACCGGGAGAGTAACGGGGCGTTCAAAACAGTATCTGAATTGACAAATGTTAGTGGCATCGGACTGGAGAGACTTTCGCAGCTGATGGACTATATTACAGTTTAAGTGAGGCTTTTGCGATGAAATTTGTATCGTGGAATGTAAACGGCTTGCGTGCCTGCGTACAGAAGGGCTTTTTGGAGCAGTTCAATGAATTAGACGCAGACTTTTTCTGCCTGCAGGAGACCAAATTGCAGGATGGGCAGATCGAATTGGATCTGGAAGGCTACCGGCAGTACTGGTGCTATGCTGAGAAAAAGGGATACTCCGGCACTGCAATCTTTACCAAGCATACGCCTCTGAATGTTACCCGGGGGATCGGCGATCCGGAACTGGACAACGAAGGACGTGTACTGTGCTTAGAATACGCAGATTTCTTCCTCGTGAACTGTTATACGCCCAATGCCCAGCGAGAATTGGCGCGCATTGACCACAGAATGCGCTGGGATGCGGCGTTTCGGGCATATTTGCAGGAACTGGACGGAAAAAAGCCGGTGATCATTTGCGGCGATTTGAACGTGGCGCATAATGAAATCGATCTGAAAAATCCCAAGACCAACCGTGGCAATGCAGGCTTCTCTGATGAAGAGCGGGAAAGCTTTACCAAAACACTGGCTGCGGGCTTTACCGACACCTTCCGCTATCTGCACCCCGATACGACCGACGCCTATACTTGGTGGAGCTATATGTTCAACGCCCGCAAGAATAACGTAGGCTGGCGTATCGACTATTTCCTTGTGTCAGACCGTATTCGGGATTCCGTTATGGAAGCTACTATCTATCCCCATATTATGGGATCGGATCATTGTCCTGTGGGCTTAATTTTGGGAATATAGTTGACATTTTGCAACATTATGGTACAATAAATACGATATGTAAAGACCATACGAAAACCAAGCATTTTGGCGTTTTCAGCGAGAGGGGATAGGGTGTGAGCCCCTTATTTGGCCACTTTGCAAGCCATTTTCGTGTCGCCCGGGAAGACCGGGACGGGTGCTCCCGTTACAGAGCAGCTAAGATGTCCTGCTTGGGATAATTAGGGTGGTACCGCGATTCATCTCGCCCCTATGGATATAGGGGCGAGTTTTATTTTGTATTATTTTATGGAGGTTATTCCTATGAGTCATAAGCCTTATGGCGTAAACGAGCTGCGCGAAATGTTCCTGCGCTTTTTTGAGAGCAAAGAGCATCTGCGCCTTTCCAGCTTTTCGCTGATTCCTCAGAACGATCAGTCTTTGCTGCTGATCAACTCCGGCATGGCACCTATGAAGCCCTATTTCAAGGGTGAGGTTGAGCCGCCCCGTCGCAGAGTCTGCACCTGCCAGAAGTGCATCCGTACCGGTGACATTGAAAACATCGGCAAGACTGCCCGCCACGGCACCTATTTTGAAATGCTGGGCAACTTCTCCTTCGGCGATTATTTTAAGAAGGAATCCCTGCAGTGGAGCTGGGAATTTTTGACCAGCCCCCAGTGGGTCGGTCTGGAAGCGGATAGAATGTATCCGACTGTCTACGAAAATGATGACGAAGCCTGGGACATCTGGACCAAGGTGATCGGCGTTCCTGAGGAGCGTATGACCCGCCTGGGCAAGAAGGACAATTTCTGGGAACACGGCGCAGGTCCTTGCGGTCCTTGCTCTGAGATCCACTACGACCGCGGCGTGGAATTCGGCTGCGGAAAGCCCGACTGCCGTCCCGGCTGCGATTGCGACCGGTTTATGGAGGTCTGGAACAACGTTTTCTCCCAGTTTGACAACGACGGCAACGGCAACTACACCGAGCTGGTGCAGAAGAACATCGACACCGGTATGGGTCTGGAGCGTCTGGCAGTTGTGTGCCAGAATGTGGGCAGCCTGTTTGATGTGGATACCGTTATGAACATCACCAACAAGGTCACTCAGCTGACCGGCGCATCCTACGGTCAGAGCTATAAGACCGATGTTTCTCTGCGTGTCATTACCGACCACGTCCGTGCATCTACCTTTATGATCGCTGACGGCGTTCTGCCCAGCAACGAAGGTCGCGGCTATGTCCTGCGCCGCTTGCTGCGCCGCGCTGCCCGCCACGGAAAGCTGCTGGGTGTCAACACCCCGTTCCTGTACGAGGTGGTCAAGACTGTCGTTCAGGAGAATGAATCCCACTATGCCTATCTGCGGGAGCGTGCTGACTATATCATCAAGGTGGTCAAGGTGGAAGAAGAAAACTTCGCCCGTACCATCGATACCGGTATGCGCATCTTCAGCGAAAAGCTTTCCGAGCATAAGGCAAACGGAAACACCGTGTTCTCCGGCGAGGATGCATTCCTGCTGGCAGATACCTACGGTTTCCCCATCGACCTGACAGCAGAAATGCTGGAAGATGAGGGTATGACCGTGGATATGGACAAGTTCGTAACCTGCCGTGAGGAGCAGAGAGTCCGCGCCCGTGAGGCTCGCAAGGCTCTTGGTGATTTGGGCTGGGCAGGTATCGATCTGGGTCTTGATAAGAATCCCACCACCTTCGTTGGCTACGAGACCAATTCCTGCGAAGCAAAGGTTTTGGCAGTTTGCATCGGTGAAGAGGTTGCCGGTTCTATTGCCGGCGGCGAAAGCGGCATTTTGGTGCTGGATAAGACACCCTTCTACGCAGAAATGGGCGGTCAGGTAGCCGACCACGGCGTGATTATGGTAGGCGAGAGCCGCTTCAAGGTTACTAACGTCCAGAAGGATAAGGGCGGCAAGTATCTGCACTACGGCAAGCTCAACGCCGGTACCATCAAGACCGACGATATTGTCTGCGCAAGCATCGATGTGGAGCGCCGCAAGGCAATTATGCGCGCCCACTCCGCAACCCACCTACTGCAGAAAGCGCTGACCTCTGTGCTGGGCGACCACGTGCATCAGGCAGGCTCTCTGGTGGAGCCCGACCACCTGCGCTTCGACTTTACCCACTACAGCGCAATGACCGCTGAGGAGATGGCAAAAGTTGATGCCATTGTTCAGAATGCAGTTCTGGAGGGTTACGACATTGATACCCGCGAGATGGCTATTGACGATGCTAAGCAGCTGGGTGCAACTGCGCTGTTCAGCGAAAAGTACGGCGATACTGTCCGTGTGGTCAATATGAGCGGCTATTCCATCGAGCTTTGCGGCGGCACACACCTGAATAACACCGCTAAGGTCGGTCCGTTCTTCATCCTCAGCGAGGGCAGCGTGGCATCCGGCGTGCGCCGTATCGGGGCGGTTACCGGCTAGCTGTGCCTTGATGAGATGCAGAAGAATCGGGAAAAGCTGTATAATGCAGCTGCGATCCTGAAGGCAAAGCCTGCAGAGCTGAATGATAAGATCCAGGGTCAGATCGAGGAGATCAAGAGCCTGAAGCGGGCAATCGACACCTTCAAGGCAAAGGAAAATGCCGGCGAGATCGACCGCTTCCTGTTCGGCGCCCGTAATGTTGGCGGCGTTAAGGTGATCACAGCGGTTGTTGCAGATGCCGATGCCGGCAAGCTGCGTCAGATGGGCGATCTGATCCGGGACAAGGAGGCAAATGCTGTTGCTGTGCTGTCCAGTGTTGTGGGTGAGAAGATCACATTCCTGGCTGTCTGCGGCAAGGACGCCGTGGCGAAAGGTCTGAAAGCCGGCGATCTGGTGAAGCTGGTCTGTACCGCTTGCGGCGGCAGTGGCGGCGGCAAGCCCGACTCCGCTATGGGCGGCGGTAAGGATGCTTCTCAGGTTGACAATGCGTTGGCTCTGGTGGACGATTTTGTCCAATCCAAGCTGAATTAAAATCATAGGGCGCTGCGTAAAAAGCAGCGCCCTTTTTTAAGAAAGGAGCAGCAAAATGCGTAGACTTGTGTGGCTGGCTGTGGGCTTCGCCGCTGCTTGTGCTTTTGGCGCATATTTCTATAATCCGTGGCTGCTCCCGATCGCCTTGTTATTTCTGCTACTGGCATTGCTTTTCCACGTATTAACAAAGTGGAAACAAAGCCTTCGGATCCTTTGCGCAGTCTGCCTTGGTGTATCTATGGGTCTGGGAATTTTCAATGTGTATGACCGTTTCGTTTTGCGCGACGCAAGGCAGATGGAGGGCAAAACCCGCCAGGTAACCATTGAAGCGACAGACTATAGCTACGAAACGGATCGGGGCAGCGCCTTTGACGGAAAAGTAGTGTTGGGCAAGCATACTTACAAAGTGCGGGTCTATCTGAATGAAAAGACCGATTTGACACCTGGACAACAGCTGCAGGGTGATTTTCGCTTTCAGATGACCTATGACGATAAAATTGATTCTATGAATTACGCAGGGAAGGGCATTTTCCTGTTTGCGTATCAAAGCGGTGATTTTACCAAACTGGATTGTCAGCGCCTGAATTGGGCGTATTATCCTGCACTTTGGCGAAATGAGCTGAAAACGATGATCGGCAAGACCTTTTCCGATGATACAGAAGGCTTCGCCCGGGCGCTGCTGCTGGGAGATACGTCCGGAATAGATTACGAAACGGATACTGCTCTCAAGGTCAGCGGAATTCGCCACGTGATCGCCGTATCCGGCCTGCACGTTTCTGTCGTATTTGGGCTGATCTATTTGCTGGCGGGAAAGAGGCGGGTCGTAACTGCGTTGATCGGCATACCGGCAATGCTGCTGTTTGCGGCACTGGTTGGCTTTACACCGTCGGTCACCAGAGCCTGCATTATGCAGATTTTAATGATGCTGGCACTTTTGTTCAATAAGGAATATGACCCGCCTACCGCGCTGGCATTTTCAGTGCTTATAATGCTGGGAACAAATCCAATGTCCGTTGCATCTGTCAGTTTTCAGCTGTCTGTTGGCTGCTTGATCGGTATTTTTCTGTTTTCCGGAAGAATTTACAACCGCATGCTCCGGTCTAACTATTTTGGAAAGGGTAGCAGTAAGCTTTCCAGATGGATATGTGGCTCTATTTCCGTAACACTTGGGGCTATGATTACAACCACACCACTTTCGGCACTCTATTTTGGTGCTGTTAGCCTGATAGGAATATTTACAAACCTCCTTACGCTGTGGGTCATTACCATTATCTTTTATGGCATAATCCTTGTCTGCGCACTGGGATATATCTGGCTTCCTGCGGCGCAGTTTATCGGCAGAATTCTCGGTTGGCTCGTGCGGTATGTGGAAACGGCAGCGAAAATGATGGCAGCGATCCCTATGAGCGCGGTGTACACAAAAAGTATTTATACCGTTATTTTCCTGGTCTTTGCGTATGTACTTCTGGCGATTTATCTGCTGCTGAAACGCAGATCTGCTAAGCTGTTTACCGGTCTGTTGATTTGCGGGCTTCTTGTGTCTGTGGCGCTGTCCTGGTTTGAGCCTTTGCTTGGCGAATGCCGGGTTACTGTGCTGGATGTGGGTCAGGGACAGGCGATTTTGCTTCAAAGCCGGGGAAAGAGCTTTCTGGTTGATTGCGGCGGCGATTACGATAAGGGAGCAGCAAATGTTACGGCTGAGACCCTGCTCTCGCAAGGTATATCCAAGCTGGACGGCATTATCTTAACACATTATGACGGCGACCACGCCGGTGGCGTACCGTATCTGTTGACGCGTATTGAGGCAGAGAACCTGTTTCTGCCTTATGCCAAGGATGAAAACGGTGTCGGGGAAAGATTGCACAGTATTTCAGACGGAACCGTGCATTCCGTCTGTGAGGATATAAAAATCAGCTATGACAGCGTGGAAATTACGATATTTGCACCAATTTCTTATAATTCCGGCAATGAAAGCAGTATGTGCGTCTTGTTCCAAACGAAAAACTGTGATATACTGATTACGGGCGACCGTGGTGTGAAGACGGAACAGCTGCTGCTGTCGCGATATGATTTGCCGAAACTGGAGCTGCTAGTGGCGGGTCATCACGGCTCTAAGAACTCCACAAGCACACAGTTGTTGGAGAAAACGCAACCGGAATATGTAGTTATTTCGGTTGGTGAGGATAATTACTACGGACATCCGGCGCAGGAAACAATAGACAGATTGCTGCGTTTTGGATGCAAGATACTTCGTACCGATCAATGCGGTACTGTCATTTTCAGGAGGTGATACTGTGGCAAAGCAGGATTATAGTGCATTGCAGGACTTGAAAGCTGCTATTAAGGCGAAGAATCCGGAACGGCTCTATTTCTTCCACGGCGAGGAAATGTTTTTGCTGCGGCACTACCTGGGTCAGGTTAAGAAGATCCTTGTGGATGAACTGACCGAATCCTTTAACTTCCATCGGTTTACCGACGAAACATTTGATGTGCAATCCTTTGCTGACGCAGTGGAGAATCTGCCGATGATGGCGGATTTCACTATGGTGCAGGTGGATGATATTGACCTTTTCAAGCTTGCAGAAACTGAACGCAATAAGATCGTGGAGATCATTAGCGACATTCCTCAATACTGCTCCGTAGTTTTTACCTATCAGACCGTAGCCTGGAAACCGGATAAGCGGCAAAAGGCGCTGTGGGAAGCTGTGTCCGGCGGGCAGATCGTGGAGTTTTCCAAGCAGGAGCAGCGGGAGCTGATCAGCTGGATCATTCGCCATTTTGCGGCGCTCAACAAGCGCATTACTCCGGATCTGTGCGCATATCTGATCGATATTACCGACGGCACGATGACGTCCATCGGTTCGGAGATCAAGAAGATAGCATCCTACTCCGGTGCCGACGACATCTGCAAGGCAGATATTGACGCGGTAACTGAGCCGGTGCCTGACGCAGTAGCATTCCAGATGGCAAATGACATCAGCGCTGGCAGATACGACAATGCGATCGTAAAGCTGCAGCAGCTGCTGAAGATGCAGGAAGAGCCGCTGGGACTTTTGGGTACGATCGGTATGCATTTTCGCCGTATCGGCGTTGCCAGAACACTGCTCGATAACGGCAAGGGTACGCAGGATCTGATGAAGATTTGCGGTATGACGGATTACGCCGCCCGCAAGACGATGGACTCTGCGCGCCGTTTTTCGCCGGAGCTTTGCAAAAAGGCAGCGGAGCTGATTCTGGAGACGGATCGTAAGATCAAAACCTCCTTTGACGCGCCTCAGCGGCTGTTGGAGATTTTGATCCTGCAGCTGGCGCAGGAGGTATCCCGATGATCAGAATTCGGGAGGCGATTGTGGTTGAGGGTCGCTACGACAAGAATGCCTTATCCCAGATCGTAGATGCGCCTATTATAGAGACCTCCGGTTTCGGTATTTTTAAGGATAAAGTGCAGCTTGCTTATTTGCGCAAGGTGGCGCAGCAGCGGGGACTGATCGTATTTACGGACTCCGACGGCGCCGGTTTTGTGATCCGCAATCACATAAAGAGTGCCGTTGAACCCCAATATTTAAAACACGCCTATATTCCTGATATTTTCGGCAAGGAGCGCCGCAAGGCGACCGCCGGCAAAGAGGGGAAGCTGGGCGTGGAAGGTATGCGTCCGGAGATTCTTGTGGAGGCGCTCAGACGCGCCGGAGCCACCTTTGAAGAAGAGATTGTAAACGTACCCCAGTCAATCACCAAGCAGGACCTGGTGGCGCTGGGGCTGTCCGGCGGCAAGGACAGCAGCGAGAAACGGAAACGGCTGCTGAAGAAGCTGGAATTGCCGGAGCGTATGAGCGCAAATGCAATGCTGCAGGCATTGAATTTGTTGTATTCTTTGGAAGAACTGCAGAAATTGATGCAGGAGTAATGTAATGGTAGACATTTCGGTTAACAATTTAACGAAATTCTTCGTCATCGGCGAGAACCTACTGGAGGGCTTGAGCTTCGAGATCCAGGAAGGGGAGTGCGTGGCGATCTTGGGTCGAAACGGCTGCGGAAAGACCACACTTCTGCGGATCCTTACCGGTGAAATGGACTTTGACGACGGCGAAGTGTATGTCAATCCCCATAAGCGCATCGGCCTCATTTCTCAGATTCCCGTGTTTCCCGCCGGCTATACCGTGGAGAATGTTTTGCGGTGTGCTTACGCGGAGCTGACGAAAATTCGGGAGAAGATGGAGAAGCTGGAGCAGGAGATGGCGCAAAATGCCACGTCTGAGCAGCTTCGTGTCTATGATGCGCTGTCCAATCAGTTCCAGTCCGGCGGCGGCTACGAGATGGACGTGGAGGTGGATAAGGTCTGCAACGGTCTGGGCATTACAGCCGAGCAGCGGTCGCAGATCTTCGACAGCCTATCCGGTGGTGAAAAGACAAGAGTGAATCTTGCCCGTCTGCTGCTGGAAAAGACGGATATTCTGCTGTTGGACGAGCCGACTAACCATCTGGATCTTCGCAGTGTTGAATGGCTGGAAGGCTATATTAACGCATTCAAAGGCACGGTTTTGACCATTTCCCACGACCGGTATTTTTTGGATCGGGTGGCGGACCGTGTCATCGAGATCGTGGACGGACACGCGGAATTCTATTCCGGAAATTATTCGTTCTACATTGAGGAAAAGCAGGCGCGTTTTGACCTGCAAATGAAGCAGTACCAGCAGGAGCAAGCGAAGCTGAAGCAGCTGGGCTATACTGTGGAGCGAATGAAGGGCTGGGGCATCAATAACCGTACACTGTATCGACGGGCAATGTCCATCCAGCACCGGATGGAGCGGATCAAAAAGACGGAAAAGCCGAAAACGGAGCGGACGATGAAAGCCAGTTTCGCGGAGAAGGATTTTTCCGGCGACTTGGTATTTAAGACCCGTAACGTAAACAAAAGCTATGGCGATCGGTCGCTTTTCAGCGACGTGGAGCTGCTGGTTGAGGGTGGAGAACGTATCGCCATCGTCGGCGATAACGGCACTGGAAAGACCACCTTTCTCAAATGCCTGCTGGGCGAAGAAGACTGCGCAGGCAAGATCCAGTTCGGTCCGACGGTGAAGTGGGGGTATCTGCCCCAGATCATTCATTTTGCCCATCCGGAGCGCACGCTCTACGATACGATGCTCTGTGAGAAAAACTGCACACCGCAGGTCGCACGCGACCGCCTGGGCGCGTTTATGTTCCAAGGTGAAGATGTGTTCAAGACGGTGAAGACCCTCTCCGGCGGCGAGCAGAGCCGTCTGAGACTGTGTATGCTGATGGATGAGAAGATCAACCTTTTGGTGCTGGACGAGCCGACCAACCATTTGGACATTGCATCCCGGGAATGGGTGGAAGCCGCTATCGAGGAATTCGAGGGCGCGCTTCTGTTTGTCTCCCACGATCGGTATTTTATCGAGAAGTTTGCCGAGCGTATTTGGGAGCTGAAGGACGGCAAGATCCGGGATTTCCGCTGTGGTTACGCAAAATACCGCTCCATTTTGGAGCACGAGGCGGCAGCCCAGCAGCCGGTGGTGACAGAAGCAAAGCCCAAGAAGGAGAAACCCAAGGGCGGCACCAAGGACATCGACAAGCTGATCCGCCGTTTGGAACGAGAAATTGAAAAGCAGGAG
>JAZNNE010000037.1:0-4985 GCA_045580125.1 Faecousia sp.
GATGAGCTGATTGAAATTCGCGACAAGTTCGGCGACGACCGCAAGACCGAGATTCAGGATGTGGAAGACGAGATCGACATCGAGGATCTGATCGAGGAAGAAACCTGCGCATTCACCATCAGTAAGCACGGCTACATCAAGCGTATGCCCGTTGACATTTACCGCACCCAGGCAAGAGGCGGTCGCGGCGTTAACGCCCAGAATCTGAAGGAAGAGGACTATGTCAAGTCCCTGAATATCGCATCGACTCACGACCATATTCTGTTCTTTACCGATACCGGTCGTGTCCACCACCGCAAGGGCTATCAGATCCCCGAGGCTGGCAGAACTGCCCGCGGCACGGCGATCATCAACATTCTGCCTCTGGAGCCCGGTGAAAGTGTAACCGCAATGGTGATCACCCGTGAATTCCACGAGGATGAATTTCTGATGATGTGTACCAAGAACGGCACCGTTAAGAGAATTCCGTTTATCGCCCTGAAGACCAATCGCAAGGGCGGCATCCGCGCCCTGACCTTGGACGAGGGCGATCAGCTGATCAATGTCATCCGCACCAACGGCAACGACAATATCATTCTGGCGACCCGTCAGGGTATGGCAATCTGCTTCAACGAGAACGATGTCCGTCCTATGGGCAGAGATGCAATGGGTGTTCGTGGCATTTCTCTGGGCGCAGATGATGCAGTCATCGGCGCAGAAAAGGCAGAAGAGGGCAAGACTCTGCTGACTGTTACCGAGAACGGCTTCGGCAAGCGTACCGAGCTGAGCGAGTATCTGCGTACCGGTCCCGAGGGCGAAAAGCAGCCGCAGCAGCGCGGCGGTAAGGGTCTGAAGAACTACAATATCACCGCGAAAACCGGCACCATCGCCGGCTGCCGCGTGGTCAGCGAGACCGACGATGTAATGCTGATCGAAAGCAGCGGCGTCATCATCCGTATTCCTGCCAATACCATCAATATCTACAAGCGCGATGTGCAGGGCGTTATCGTTATGCGCATCGAGGAAGAAAACCGCCTGGTTTCTATGGAACGCGTGGAACAGATGGAGAACGAGGAATGAAGACCGTAACACTGTACACCGACGGCGCCTGCTCCGGAAATCCCGGACCCGGCGGCTGGGGTGCGATTCTGGAATATCAGGGTCACGAAAAGGAGTTTTCCGGCGGTGAGGAAAATACCACCAACAACCGGATGGAGCTGACGGCGGTGATCCGCGGTCTGCAGGCGCTGAAGGAAAGCTGCATCGTGGAGCTGTATTCCGACAGCAAGTACGTCATCGACGGTCTGCAAAAGGGTTGGGCTGCCGGCTGGCGGAAAAACGGCTGGAAAAAGGCGGATAAAAAACCTGCGCTGAATCCGGATCTGTGGGAAATCCTGCTGGATCTGACGGAAAAACACGAAATTCACTACCATTGGGTCAAGGGTCACGCGGAAAATCCCAAGAATAACCGCTGCGACCAGCTGGCAGTGGAGCAGTGGAAAATGCTGAAATAACTTCGTAGGAGCGGATCATACCCTCTCCCGGGGAGAGGGCGGATTTTGCGAAGCAAAAGACGGGAGTGGAACGGCGCGCACCAAAATATGGCAAAAGTCTTAAATTTTGCATAGACTAAGATTACTGCCCGTATTCCACTTCCGGCACGGCATACGCCGCGCCACCTTCTCCTCGGGAGAAGGTTTTGGCAGATTACGAAAGGAAACACTATGTATCTATCCATCGGTAATGATATGGCGGTGCGATCAAGTTCCATTGTGGGGATCTTTGATCTGGACAACACCACGGTGACCAAACGGGGTCGGCTCTATCTGGAGCAGGCGGAACGGGACGGTCGCGTAGTCCCCTGCGACGATCTGCCAAAATCCTATGTGGTAACAGCCGAATACGGCATCGAGCGCATCTACCTGACCCCCTTTAACGCCGCAACGCTGGAAAAAAGACTGAAATAAAAAGGCCCCCTTGTGTAAAGGGGGCTGTCAGCCGGTCAGGCTGACTGGGGGATTGTAACAACCCCTCCGTCAAAAATCAAAGATTTTTGCAACCTCCCCTTACACAGGGAGGCTTTTTATGCAAATAGCTCCGTGATCGGCGCGAAGCGGTAGCCCATTTGTTCCCATTTTGTTAGCAATTCGTCAAAAATCGCCGCATTTGTGGCAGATGTGGAGTGCAAAAGTACCACTGCGCCGTTGTGGGTGCGGGGCAAAAGCTTTCCAAAGGCATATTCTGCCGTGGGCTGCTTGTCATTGTTCCAATCCACGTATGCCAGACTCCAAAAAACCGTCTTGTAGCCCAAAGATTTTGCCATCTGCAGGTTGGATTCCGAGTACGTTCCCTGAGGCGGACGGTAAAATTTCGGCATTTCCTGCCCGACCGTGTCCAAATATAAGGTCTCCAGATCGGTCAGCTCCTTTTGAAAGGCAGACCGGTCGGAAATTTTGCTCATATCGTAGTGATGCATGGTATGATTGCCCACGATATGCCCCTGATTTACCATTCGCCGTACCAGATCGGGATTTTGCTGAATATAATTGCCCACCAGGAAGAACGCGGCAGGCGCATTGTGCTTTTGCAGCGTGTCTAAGATCTTTGCGGTGCAGCCGTTTTCGTAGCCGGCGTCGAATGTCAAATAGAGCACTTTTTCACCGGTGTCGCCTAAGTAGGCGGCATCGTATTTTTTCAGCTGGTTGACGGACGCCGGACCCTGGGGAGCATCCCCCTCAGTTTGAAAGCTCAGCCCCCAGTTGGCGGTTGACATAACATTATTTAGTGTTAGGTGCAAGGTAAGTACAACAGCCACAGCCAGAGCCGTGATCAGCAGGATCAGATCCCGTTTGCGCATAAAAAATCCCCTCCTGCGGACAGCCTATGTCCATAGGAGAGGAGTTATGCCGGCAATAGCTGTTTCAGTTTTTTGGAAAGATAAAGCGCCAGTAAAAGCTTCGCTGCATCGGGCAGCAAATAGGGCAAAACACTTTGCGCGATGATCGCAAAAATGCCACCGGAGGCGTACACAGTGTACCAAACTGTGCCACATATATAGACACAAAGCAGTGCGGCAATCGCGGCATAAATCTTCGATTTTTCACCAAAAACAGCGGTAATACCCCAAAATACAAGGCTTGCCAGTAGGAAACCCCACAGATAACCGCCGGTAACATTCAGCAGTGCGCTGAAGCCGCCCCGAAAGCCGGAGAACACCGGAAGACCTACGATTCCCAGCAGTAAATAGACGGCGACCGACACAGTTGCGCCCTTTCCGCCCAACACGAAAAGTGCCAGCAGCAGACCAAAGCTTTGCAGTGTAAAGGTCATATTTCCAATGGGAATGCTGATCCAGCTGCAGATGCATATCAGCGCAGAAAACATCCCGCACCGCGCCAAAAATGATGGTTTCATAAATACCTCAAGGTTTACATAAAACTAATCGCTTGTCATCCCGAACGCAGGGCAGAATGCCCGAAGTCGAGGGATCTTCGTATTGCGAGGATTCCTCCGCTCGCGATGCTCGGTCGGAATGACATAGTTGCTGCTATATAATGTATGCCCCGCGAATGCGGGGCATACACTGGATGTAATTACTTATCCTTCAGCAGGTCGCGGATCTCAGTCAGCAGCACTTCTTCGTTGCTGGGTGCGGGAGGCGCTTCTTCAACGACCTCTTCTTTCTTCTTGCCGATCTCAGCCAGCTTGTTCAAACCCTTAACAAGGAAGAACACAACCAAAGCCAAGATAATAAAGTTGATAATGGCAGCCAGGAAATTGCCGTAGGTCAGGTAGTTGGGAACATACTCTTGACCGATTACGTTGCCGGCCTCGTCCAGAATGTCCTGATATACGGGGACGATTCGGGGCAGCTCAACCTTCAGCTCGGAGAAATCGGTACCGCCGAGGAAGATGTTGATCACGGGCATAATGATATCATCGGTCAGGCTCTTGGTGATGTTGGAGAATGCAGCGCCGATGATAGTACCAACAGCCAGCGCCATTGCGTTGCCCTTAATGGCAAATTCCTTAAATTCCTGCCACAGGGACTTTTTATCGGGATTCTTGCTCATAATTTATAGATCCTTTCTAATTTTTGAGAGCGGACAGGTCCGCCCGGATTTACTTTTCAATGATCTCCAGACCGCCCAGATACTTGCGCAGGCACTCAGGCACCACAATCGAGCCGTCGGCGCGCTGATTCTGCTCCACCAAAGCGGGGAAAATACGGGAAGTAGCCAGACCGGAGCCGTTCAGGGTGTGAACGAAGTCGATCTTGCCGTCAGCACGGCGATAGCGGATATTGCCGCGGCGCGCCTGATAATCCCGGGCGTTGGACACGGAGGAGACCTCCTTGTAGCCGTCCATAGAGGGGATCAGGATCTCGATATCGTAGGTTCTTGCCATAGATGCGGAGCAGTCGCCGGCAGCCAGCTTGACGGTGCGGAAATGGAAGCCCAGTCCTTCCACCAGCTTTTCTGCCTTGGTTACCAGCTCGTCAAAAGCCTCATCGGAGGTTTCGGGGGTGGTGAACTGGAACATCTCCACCTTATTGAACTGATGTCCGCGAACCATACCCCGCTCGTCAGCCCGGTGAGAGCCGGCTTCACGGCGGAAGCAGGGGGTGTAGGCGAAATATTTCTTGGGAAGATCGGCTTCCGTCAGGATCTCGTCCCGGTAAACGCTGGCCAAAGCCGCCTCAGCGGTGGGCAGCATATAGTGCATACGGTCATCGGTGGGATTGGAGATCTTGTAGACCTCGTCGGCAAATTTCGGGAACTGACCGGCAGTTTCACCGCACTGGTACTCCAGCATGTGAGGCGGCAGGATAAATTCGTAGCCGTCGGCGGTGTGGGTGTCGATGAAGTAGTTCAGCAGCGCCCATTCCAGCTGCGCGCCCATACCGGTGTACATCCAGTTGCCGCTGCCTGCCAGCTTGACGCCCCGCTCGTAGTCGATCAGACCCAGATTGGTGCAAAGATCCACGTGATGCTTGGGCTCAAAGT
>JAZNNE010000038.1:0-8289 GCA_045580125.1 Faecousia sp.
GTCATAACGCCGGCCTCAACCAGCTTTGCAGGATAGGTAACGATGGGGTCCATTTCCTTCCAGGCATCGATCTCTTCCTTGGTGCGGTATGCATTCTGGTCGGAGACGGAGTGGCCGGAGAAGCGGTAGGTCAGAGTTTCCAGCATCACGGGGCCCTTGCCGCTGCGCAGCAGCTTCAGCTTGCGCTCCATAGCATCGATAACTGCCAGGGGGTTGAAGCCGTCAACAGTCTCAGCGTGGAACTGCGTGGGGCTGATACCGGAGCCGATACGGGACATGCAGTCCTGACCCATGGTCTCGCCGCGGGTCTGGTCACCCATACCGTAGGAGTTGTTGAAGGTGTTGTACAGGATGGGCATACCGTCATTGTGGGACTCCCACAGGGTCTTATACTGATCCATAGCAGAGAAGTTCAGGGCTTCCCAGACAGGACCGCGAGCCATAGAAGCATCACCGATGTTACATACGCAGATGCCGGGCTTGTTGTTGACCTTCTTATACAGAGCAGCACCGGTGGAAATGGTAGCGGAGCCGCCGACGATCGCGTTGTTGGGGTAAATGCCGAAGGGCAGGAAGAATGCATGCATAGAGCCGCCCATACCCATATGGAAGCCGGTCTCACGGGCAAAGATCTCAGCCAGTGTGCCGTAGAGAATGAAGCGGATAGCCAGCTCCTTGACGTCCTTAGTCTCGCCCATCTTCTGGGTTGCGCGCAGGCACTTGCCGTCCAGGAAGGTCTCCATGACTTCCATCAGCTTCTCGTCGCTCATCTTGTTGATGGTAGAAAGAGCCTTAGCCAGGATCTCGGAGTGAGAGCGGTGAGAACCGAAAGCAAAGTCGTTCTCGTCCAGCAGGTATGCCTGACCGACACAAGCGGATTCCTGACCGGTGGACAGGTGGGCAGGACCGGGATAGGTATGGTCGATGCCGTTGTAGCCGCCCTGAGTCTTGATCAGGTTCAGCATGGTCTCGAACTCACGCAGAACGGTCATATCCCGGAAAATGCGGATCAGATCTTCCTTGGTGAAGCGGCCGGAGTCCAGCTCTTCCTGAATGGTCTTGTTGTACTGGTTAACGGGGATGCTCTTAAAGGTGACCTTACCGGGTGCACGCACCACGTTGGGATCGACAAATAAACTCTTAGGCATTGTATGTTTCCTCCTTACTTAGCAAGCAGTGTGATGAATGCTTCCAGGTTTGCGCACAGTTCCTTCTGGAAACGTGCAGCAGGTGTGCCGTCAACAGCACGGTGGTCGTATGTCAGGCTCAGGCCCATTGCGGGATAGATGTCAATGGAGCCGTCAGCAGCCTTGCGTACACGGTCGATGGTGCCGCAAACGCCCAGAATACCGGTCTGAGGCGGGTTGATGACGGGAGTGAAGCTCTCGACGCCCATATTACCCAGGTTGGACACGGTGAAGGTGCCGCCGGACAGCTTGTCCGGGCTGATAGCGCCGTCGCGGCACTCAGCAGCCAGCTGCTTGACAGCCTTGGAGATATCCAGCAGGCTCATCTCGTCTGCGTGGAAGATAGTCGGAACCATCAGACCTCTGGGAGTATCCACTGCAACACCCAGATTGACGTGCTTGAACTTGCGGATGGAGTTTTCATCCAGCATATGGGCGTTCAGGTCGGGGTGATTCAGCAGTGTATGGGAAACGGCGTACAGAATGATATCGCCAATGGTAATGCCGGCATACTCACCGCCGGCAGCCTTCAGAGCCTTGCGGTAGTTCAGGATCGCAGTAGCATCAAAGGAAGTGGTGTGAGTCAGCTGAGCCATAGTGGACAGGCTCTGGTGCATAGACTTGCTGATAGCACGGCGGATGCCGCTGAACTTGACATCCTCGTACTCAGCTGCAGCAGGTGCAGTCTCAGCAACGGGAGCTGCAGCGACAGTTGCCTTGGCGGGAACGCCCTCAGCGATCAGCTTCTTAACATCGCGCTCAATGATACGACCCTTAGGACCGGTACCGGCAGCCAAAGTAGCGTCAACATTGTTGGCCTTAGCCAGCTTGGCGGCTCTGGGAGATACGGGAGCGCCCTTGACAACGGCAGCAGTAGTTTCAGCGACAACAGGGGCAGCAGCCACGGGAGCTGCGGTAACGGCAGCAGGTGCTGCAGCAGCGCCGGGACGCAGGCAAGCAGTGGGCTCACCGGCAGGGCCGATAGCACATACATTCTCAAGGCAGGTGACCTCTTCGCCGTCAGCAAAGAAGATCTCCAGCAGCTCACCTTCTGCGGTAGACTCGCATTCAAAGCTTGCCTTGTCAGTTTCATAAGTAAACAGAACATCGCCGCGCTTGATCTGATCGCCCACCTTCTTCAGCCACTGGCCGATGATGCAGCTTTCCACGGTGATGCCGGCCTTGGGCATGATAACAGCCTTGGCCTTGGTGTCGGTAACGACTGCCTCAGCAGGTGCGGCAGCAGGAGCAGCCTCAGCAGCGGGAGCTGCAGGAGCCTGCGCACTGCCCTCGCCTCTCAGCGCGGAGCAATCCTCACCCTTGGTGCCGATGGCGCAGACATTTACCAGGCAGGGTACCTCATCACCCTCGCCAAAGAAAATCTCCAACAGTTCGCCCTCAGCAGTGGACTCACATTCAAAGCTTGCCTTATCGGTCTCGTAGGTGAACAGAATGTCGCCCAGCTTGATCTGGTCGCCAACCTGCTTCTGCCACTGGCCGATGATGCAGCTTTCTACGGTTATGCCGGCCTTCGGCATAATGACTGCAGATGCCATAGATAAAGTTCCTCCTTAAAAATTGTTTTCCACAGATATTTATAACATTTTATAACATTTTCGTCAATAGGTATTTTCAATTTACCGGATAAATATTAAAGAACTATAACATTTTCGGCCTTAGCCGCCTGTTTCACAGAATCCGGAACCTCTCCATCGGAGATCAGATAGTCCAAATCTGCAAACTTAGCAAAGGTATAGGGCATCAGCCGGCTGAATTTTGTGGCGTCGCACATAACCACACTGGTACGCGCCTTGGCAATAGCTGCGTGCTTGATGACCATATCCCCCTCCGTACCGCAGGTAAAGCCGGATTCCGCACTGCAGCCAGACACGCCGATAAATGCAGTGTCAATATTCATCTGCAGCAGCATATCCAGTGTATTCTGACCGAACAAGGACATATTTTTGCGGTTAACCGTTCCGCAGCACAGCGTAATGTTAACATTTGCATGCTTGCACAATTCAATAGCAATATTGGGACCGGTGGTAATTACATTTACGGGAATATCCGGCAGATTCCGCGCCAGGATCAGGTTTGTTGTGCTAGCGTCCAGAAACACGCTGCTCCCCTGCTTGATCAAGGTCATCGCTTTCTGCGCCATCTGGATCTTACCGGAGATGTTCTCACGGATCCGGACATCGAAGCCAAGGTCGCCGCTGTGGCGAACTGCACGTGCTCCACCGCGTACTTTTACGATGACACCAAGCTCCTCCAGCGCATCCAGATCCCGGTGAATGGTCATCAGGGAAACATTGGGGATCAGTTCCTGCAGCTGCTTGATGGTAACAACATAGTTTTTCTCAATAAAATCACGGATCTGGGACTGTCTGAAGGTGTTCATAATCGTCCTCCTGATGTTAAAATTGGTGCGTTATGTTATGATTATAACATTTTATAACATAAAGTCAACAACATTTTAACACTTAACTCCCCTACCCGTTTTATGCTAGAATCAAAAAAGATTAAGCCCGAACAAGTGGATGTTCTATGATAATGGCTCAAAAAAAGAGCCGGGATTTGTCCCGGCTCCAATATTTATTTCAGGCACTCGTACTCGTCGTAGCAAACTTTACCGTTGATGCCATTCAGACCTCCGGAAACCAATTCCCTGACCATTAGGCATTCCGGAGCAGGCAGACCTACTGACCCATGGGCGGTGATGCCGTAATCAGCGGAGGTGACGAAACCCCGGTTGCGGTAGTTCTGAGGATTACCCTCCACAATGACTGCCTTGAAGCCCATTTCCTTTGCCCGTTCAAAGCCGTATTCAATCAGATCCTTGGAAATATGCTGCCGTTGAAACTCGGTTTTGACAGCTACCGGGGACAGGAGCAGTAGTTCATTGTCGTATCGACCCTCAAGATGGAACCGAGTGAAATTGACATAACCGATAACCTCATCATTTTCATCTACCATAATCAACTCCAACTCCGGGAGGTAGAACCGCTTGCTGCGTATCTCCTCTACCAAGCGGCGGACCAGTTTTCCTTCTTCCGCATCGGAGTATTCAGTAAATACGGTTTCCACCAGCTCCAGCGAGGGGAGCAGATACTTTTCTTCCATAGATTTGATGTTTCTTTCCATTACCAGATCTCCTTCTTTCTTTGCTTCGTGAACTTCGCAACACCTTTGGCCCATTCATTCTTCCGGCGCATCATTTCATCCCGGTCAACTGCTTCCTCTTTCAGCTTTCGGTAGCTCTCCCAGCGGGAAACATCCAGCTTGCCAGTTGCAATGGCTGCTTTGATGGCGCAGCCGGGTTCTGTTTTATGCTTGCAGTCTGAGAAACGGCATTTCCCGATAAACAGTTCCACATCGGCAAAGGCATCCCCAAGACCTTCCGACACATCCCACATTCCAAGTTCCCGCATACCGGGGGTGTCAATGATCATGACACCGTTGGTCAGTCGAATCAGCTGCCGATGGGTGGTGGTATGGCGGCCCTTGCTATCATCCTCCCGGATGGCGCTCACGGACATAACCTCCTCTCCGGCCAGGGCGTTGACCAGGCTGGATTTACCCACGCCGGAGGAACCCAGGAATACCACGGTCTTTCCCGGCTGCAAATAGGCATTCAGCCTTTGTAATCCGTATCCTGTATGGGCGCTGACCACATGGGTGTTCACTCCTGCGGCAACCCGCTCCACCTGAGTGAGGTATTCCCAGTAATCTTCTACAAGGTCTGCCTTGGTCAGCAGGATCACCGGAGCTGCCCCAGACTGCCACGCAAGAGTCAGATACCGCTCCAGCCGCTTGGAATTAAAGTCCATGTTCAGCGACTGCATGATGAACACATAATCAAAGTTGGCGGCAACCGCCTGATCTCTTGGAATGGGCCCTGGCTCCCGGCGGGAGAAATAGGTTCTCCGGGGCAGGGTGGCAATGATCTGACTGTCACCGTTGGGGATGTAGTTGATCATAACGAAGTCGCCTGTGGTCGGGAAATCCTGGGTGTGCACATAGTATTCTTTTGTTTTCAGCCGAGCATGGGTCATCCCATGCTCGCAGACGATCTCGAACCGCTCCTTATGAACAGCGGTGACACGGGCAGGAATACCCGGCAGGTTTTGTGTATTTGGCAGGATACCGTAATCGTTTATATTCAAATTGATTTTCCTCCAGATTCAGTTGTAGTGGTTTTGAATGTGTAAATAATCTCATAGTACAACACTCCTTTCCATACAGCTAACTGAAAATGGGCGCAAAAATACCGCAGCAAAGCAGCTCTCGACCATGGCTGCATCCTGCGGTTACCATATATTACGAAAGTTACTTAAAAACGGCGCAGCAAATCAGGAGGCCTAAACCCCCATCTTTTTAAGCACCCATATTCAGTTAGCCAGTAGCGACCTCACGAACAATCATACTTTTAAGCTCCTTTCCGGTCTGCTTATGCAGACACTTTACAAGAAAAATATAACACTTGCAATACTTCCTGTCAACCTGAATTGTTTATTCGCTAAAATTCGCGAACGATAGCTTATATATCTGTTGTAGCAAAACTGTCATTCCAAATATGGCCGAGTGTCGAGATTCGAACTCGAAGCAACGCCCGCTACGCGTCGTTGCCGAGGCAGATTGAAATACAAGAGGCCTCGAGTTCGATTTTAGCACATCATAAAAGAAAAATACCGAAAGAGCCAATGCTCTTTCGGTATTTTTGGTCCGAGTGTCGAGATTCGAACTCGAGGCCTCTTGAACCCCATTCAAGCGCGATACCAAACTTCGCCACACCCGGATAATTCAATTTGCGCCGCAGCGCTTGAGTATATTAGCATACCCTGACGAAAAATGCAAGCCTTTTTTCAAGAATTTTCAAAATATTTTTTCGCGTCAAAGCCTCCCCTGTGCAAGGGGAGGTGCCCAGTGCGCTCACTGGGCGGAGGGGATGTCTTATTGCAAACAATCCCCCAGTCAAAAATCAGAGATTTTTGACAGCTCTGCCGAGCCCGCGCCCCTTTTGTCCGCTTCGCGGACATTTTCCCCGCTGACGGGGAAATCAACCCTTTGCACAAGGGGGCCTATTATTTTATTCGCTAATATTCGCCTTAACTACCTTGCCGATGTTCCACAGCATAGCGACCTTTTTCTCGGCTTCTGCCTTTTGCGCGTCATTTTCATACTCAACATACGCAGTATGACTGCCGCAGTCGATACACTCGACCTGCACACACCAGCCGCCCTCGTGAGCAATAATACCCGTGCCGCGGCAGCAGGGGCAATCCTCCAAAACAATATAATTACCCATAGTTTACTCCTTACCTGAAGATAGTTTCAGTGCCGTCATAGATTTCATTTCGGCAAACTTTGGCAAAATCCGGCTTCATTTCCGGCAGATATCGCTCAATAGCAGCAACCAGCTGCGCCGGATTCAAAGTCGGATTCTGGCAGCAGACCACAGCCTGAAGCAGAACAGTGTTTGCATCCGTCACTGTCACATCCAGCTTGCGGATCATTGGAATGATATCCTGCTCAATAATACCGTTTTTACTCTTCTTTTCAACCAATAGCTGCTTGGAAGAAAACAGTTTCAACAGTCTCCCCTGCCCATCTGCAGGCACGCCGGCATCGTATTCCAGCGTCACGGTGCAGGAAAGCAGTGCAAGGTCGCGGATCTTGCGACCGTCGTTATAGACCTTCAAAACCCCTACGCCGTCTACCAGCGCCTGATTCAGCTTGGCGCAGATTTCCTCATTGGTAGCATTACAGCCTTCCAGATCGAAATCCAGCAGCTCACAATGGCTTTTTACGCCTACAGACAACGGCAGCGCGATGGAAACCGAGGGTCTTGGGTTGTAGCCCTGGGTATGGGTCAAGGTCAGACCGGCGCGCTTGAAGGCTCTTTGAAACACTCGCATCAGATCCAGATGGGACATCCAGATAGCATCGCCGGTCTTTTCAAACAATGCTCTACTCATCGCACGTTACCTCCTGCAGCAGTCGGTTGGCGCCGCAGCCGGCGCAGCCTGCACGGCAATCCGGTGTGATCTTGCCGGCGTATGCCTGACGTCGTTCGCGAAGCAGGAACTTTTTGCCGATGCCAACATCAATGGTATCCCACGGCAGGATCTCATCCTCGCCGTAGCCGCGAACCGTATAGAAATCGCCGTCAATACCGCTTGCCTTCAGGGCATCAAACCAAATGCCGTAGTTGAAATATTCATCCCAGCCGTCCAGCTTTGCGCCGCGGTTGACCGCTTCCTCAATGACAGCACCAAGGCGGCGGTCGCCCCTGGCAAAGATCGCCTCCAAGCGACTCAGATCCGGCTCATGATAGTCATAGGTAATAGACTTGGAATAGAAATGGCTCTTCAGCAGCTTACAGCGGCGAAGATATTCCGTAGGTGTGATCTGCTGTTCCCACTGGAACGGCGTATGAGGCTTCGGCACAAAATATGCCGTTGCCACGTGGATGCGCAAGCCCCGCTTCTTATTCTGTGCGTGCTCCTGCCAGCATTTGATGATCTTGTACACCAGCTCGGCGATGCCCAGCACATCTTCGTCGGTTTCTGTGGGCAGACCCAGCATAAAATACAGCTTGACATTGTTCCAGCCGCCGGAAAATGCATTGATGCAGGTAGTCAGGATCTCTTCTTCCGTCAGGTTCTTATTGATCACGTCCCGCAGACGCTGTGTGCCGGCCTCCGGCGCAAAAGTCAGACCGCTTTTGCGCACTGTCTGCAGCTTTTGCATTAGCTCCCGGGAGAAATTATCTGCGCGCAAAGACGGGACGGAGAGATTGACGTGATTATCGGCGCAATACGGGATCATCTCATCCGTCAGCTCTTTCAGCTGGCGGTAGTCAGATGTAGAAAGGCTGGACAGCGTGATCTCATTATCGCCGGAATCCTCTAGACACTCGACAGCCTGCCGGTACAGTACAGCCGCGCTCTTTTTCCGCACAGGTCGGCAGGAAAAACCGGCCTGACAGAAACGGCAGCCGCGAATACAGCCACGCATAACCTCCAGATTCGCACGATCGTGGACGATCTCCGTAGAGGGTACGATCATCTTGGTTGGCCAATAGGCATTGTCCAGATCC
>JAZNNE010000039.1:0-12409 GCA_045580125.1 Faecousia sp.
CATCTGGTCTTGGGAAGACAAGACCTGATACCAACTCCTTGGCTCACAGAACGACATGGCTACGATCCGACTTAAGAAGGGCTCTATGGTGGTCTTTGGCTCCATGATGGGCCTCATCGGCGTGGAAAAGCACAACTACGACGGCAATCCTCAGATGGCTGTGGGTGCCCACGGACATTGTTACTCCATGGATAAGTCAGGTCTATCCGCATGGGTGCGCCACGCAGCCAGCTACTACGGTCAGTACGGCGTGCGGATCAACGCAGTCTGCCCCGGTGGATTGCAATCCGACCGCACCAATCCCCTCTTTGCCGAGGTCTACTCCAAGCACACCCAGGTTGGCAGACTGGCAAATCAGGACGACATCAAAGGTCCGGTGCTGTTCCTTGCCTCCGACGCATCGGCATATCTAACCGGCCTTAGCATCCCCGTAGACGGCGGCTATACCTGCATCTGAATAACGTTTTAGCCCGTCGGCAACACCGACGGGCTTTTTTCTGTTCTATTCCCAGCCTTGCGGACATACTCTATGATGAAACCATGGCAGGAGCCTTCCCTCCTGCCGAATGAGGAGGCTGGCTATGGAAAACATTTATGAAAGACTTGCCGCCAGAACCGGCGGTAATATTTATGTGGGTGTGGTAGGTCCTGTACGCACCGGAAAATCCACACTGATCAAGCGGATCATGGAGGAATAGGTGATTCCCTGCATTGATGAGCCGTTCCGCGCAGAACGTGCAAGGGATGAATTGCCTCAAAGCGGCTCCGGCAAGACCATTATGACCTCTGAGCCCAAATTCGTGCCGGAGGAGGCGGTGGAGATCTGCCCCGACGGCAAAACAAAGCTGCGGATCCGGATGATCGACTCGGTGGGGTATATGATCCCCGGTGCGGTCGGGGCGGATGAGAACGGCGTCCCCCGGATGGTAACCACCCCTTGGTTTGATCACGAGATCTCTATGACCGAGGCGGCAGAGCTTGGGACCCAAAAGGTGATGGAGGAGCATTGCTCTATCGGACTGGTGGTAACCACTGACGGCTCCATTACCGACATTCCCCGGGAGGATTACATTGAAGCAGAGGGGCGCGCCATTCGGGATATGCAGACCACCGGCAAGCCTTTTCTGGTGGTGATCAACTCCAAAAACCCCAATTCTGAGGAAGCGAATGCGGTCAAGGAGCTGCTGAAGCAGCGTTATGATGTGGACGCCACGGTTGCGGACTGTCAGGCGCTGGATGGGCAGGGGATCGGCAAGCTTTTGCAGGAGCTTTTGTACGCGTTTCCGATGCGGGAACTGCGGATCCATTTGCCCAGATGGATGGATGCGTTGGAGGCAGATCACCCGGTAAAGGCGGTGCTCTATGAAGCGCTGCGGACGATCGGGGAGCAGATCAGTACCTTGGGGCAGGCGGAAACGGCGCTGGGACAGCTGACACAGCTGGAGCAGGTTCGGGATGCTACGGTCCAATTTGTGGATGCCGGCAGTGGAACGGTAAGCTGTGTGCTGGCATTTCCGGAGGAGTTGTTTTATCAGATTCTCAGCAGCCGCACCGGGCTTGCAATTCAAAACGATGCCCAGCTGATGGAACAGCTGACAGCCTTAAGCCAGGCAAAGCAGGAATACGACAAGATTTCGGACGCCCTTTCTTCGGTCAAGGCCACCGGCTATGGCGTGGTGATGCCCACGGCGGCAGAAATGACCCTGGAGCCGCCCCAGATGCTGCGCAAAAACGGCTCGTTTGGTGTGAAACTGAAAGCCGGTGCGCCGTCTATCCATATGATCCGGGTGGATATCGATACGGAGATCAGCCCAATGGTGGGCGGCGAGCAGCAATCTCAGGATCTGATCCAGTACTTAAGCGGGGAAGACCCCGACAAGCTGTGGGAGAGCAATATTTTCGGAAAATCCGTCTACGAAATGATCCGCGAAGGCTTAACTGCCAAGCTGGTAGGTCTGCCGGAGGATGTCAGATCGAAATTCCGCGGAAGCCTGACCAAAATTGTAAACGAAGGCGCCACGGGCTTGATTTGCCTGATCCTGTAATATGGAAATCCCTGCTGCAAAAGCGGCAGGGAAATTTTTTGCAAATATTCCAAAAAAACAGATATTTTGCCTTTACCGATTGAAAAAGGTATGATAGAATGACAATACTATGATAAAATCCACCGTTACAGAGGAATTGCTATGAAATTACCGCAAATTAAGAACAAAAAATGGAACTATCTGGCGTGGTCGTTTTTCCTGCCGCTGGTCGGACTGCTCATTATGCTGTGGGCGGCAGACTATATCCCCTTTGGCGACACCAAGACAATGCTGTATTCCGATATGTGGCATCAGTATTATCCGTTCTTTGTAAATTTCCGCAGCGTGCTGCGCAGTGGCGGTTCTTTGCTGTATAACTGGGATATCGGTATGGGCCTGGATTATTTGGGCCTGGTTTCCTACTATCTGGGCTCTCCGCTGAACCTTGTCAGTGTGATTCTGCCGGATAGTTGGGTGCTGCCGTATTTTGAGCTTCTGATGCCTCTTAAGCTCAGTTTGGCGTCGCTGTTCTTTGCCATTTTCCTGAAGAAGACCTTTGGCAGAAACGATTTGTCGCTGCCGCTGTTCGGCTGCTTCTATGCGCTGTGCGCCTGGGCACTGAATTACCACTGGAATATTATGTGGCTGGACACATTCGCGCTGCTGCCGTTGGTGATGCTGGGTATGATCAAGCTGCTGCGGGAGCGAAAGTTCATTCTGTACACCGTATCGCTGTGCGCATCTCTGGTTATCAACTACTATATCGGCTTCTTTACCTGCATTTTTGTCCTGCTGGCGTTTATTTGCTATCAGATCAGCCACTGCAAGAGCTTCAAGCGACTGGCGATCGACCTGGGACTGATGGCCGGATTTACGGTATTGGCGCTGGGAATGACGGCATTCATTACGCTGCCGGCATTTTCTGCTCTGCAGACGACCTATTCCAGCGTCAACTCGTTCCCGAATTACTTTAACCTGAACATTGCCGACTACTGGGAATGTCAGGACGCCAGAAAGGCCTGGGATGCCTACAAGGCAGCCAGAGAGGCACACCAGAGCGGAGCGGGAAAACTTTGGCTGGAAGCCTGGAAGCTGTCCTGGCCGTTGATATGGGGAGCAATGAAGCAGGTCGTCAGCAATGTAAACGGCGGTCAGGAGTTGAGCATCGTCGCTGCTGATGCGCTGCCCAATCTTTACTGCGGTGTGGGAACGATCATTCTGTCGATTTTGTTCTTTACTGCCCGGCAGATCAAGCTCCGGGAAAAGCTTTGCTGCGCATTTCTGCTGCTGTTCTTGATTTGCAGCTTTATTTTCCGGCAGCTGGATTATATTTGGCACGGCTTCCACTTTACCAATATGATCCCGTACCGGTTCAGCTTCATTTACAGCTTTGTGATGCTGTATATGGCATATCGGGCATTCCTGTTGTGGCAGTATCTGCGGCCGTGGAAGATCCTGATTGCCGGAACGTTGAGTGTCATTCTGTTTATGACACTGGGCGATCTGAAGGACACGGTATACGTCGCTTACAATTCCCTCTTTATTGTGCTGTATCTGGCGATGCTGACTTACGCTGTGCTGGATATGAAAAAGCCCAAGGGCAATAAGGCGCTGCGGGAATTCATCATTGAGCGTAAGCAGAGAAGACAGTATGCAAGCATTGGTCTGGCGATCGTGATGGTGCTGGAGCTGGCGATGAACCTGACGAATTTCATCACAAAATTCCCATTCACCGATGTTTCCACCTACCCCAACAATGCGGACGAGGTAAGCCACATCGTAAAATATATGAAGCAGGATGACGATCTGTTTTATCGGGCGGAGGTTACCCACAGCCAGACACTGAATGACGGCTCGCTCAATGGCTATAGCGGCATTTCTACGTTTACCAGCTCTGCCAATGTCAATGTTACAAACTTTATGAACTATATGGGACAGGCGGCCAAGGATAATTACAACCGCTACTGTTTTGAGGAAAGCTCTCCCGTCGTCAACCTGTTCCTGAATCTGAAGTATTTGATCGAGCGCGACGGCAATGTGGAGGAAAACCGGTATTTCGAGACCAGATACCGCAACGAATCTGTATATCTGCTGGAAAATCAGGCATATCTGCCTTTGGGCTTCCTGGCGGAAAGTCAGTTGGCGGATCTTACCTTCTATGAGGGAGAAAACAGCTTCTACTTCCAAAACGATCTGTTCAGCGCGGCAACCGGTCTGGATGAGAATGTGTGGACGGTTTTGCCGGATTCCTGCATGGCGCTGACGAAATGGTCTGCCAACGTGACCCAAACCGGCGCAAACGGCTATGTCTACTACGACCAGAAGGAAAAGGGCTCGTGGATCCGGTATGAGTATGAGGTTACCACCGATGGCTTTGCCTGCCTGGATCTGGACTTCTCCTCCAAAAACCAGATCACCGTCTGGAAAAACGGCACACAGCTTTATTCCGAATCGCTGGGTCTTTCCCAGACCATGGCGGTTGCCGATGTGAAGGCAGGCGACGATATTTGGGTCGATGTATGGTGCAGACCCAACGAAAAGGGCAGTCTGTATGTCAATGTGGGCGTGATGGATCACGATATTTTCCAGGAGGGCTACAATATTCTGAAGAGCTCTACCCTGGAACTGACAAAATTCAAAGACACCAAGGTTGAGGGCACCATCAACTGCGACCGGGACGGTCTGCTGTACACCTCTATCCCCCAGAACGGAAACTGGCACGTTTATGTGGACGGCGAGGAAGTTGAGGTCAAGCTGGTGGGCGATACCATGGTCGCCGTTGAGCTGACGGAAGGTGTTCACGAGATCACATTCCGTTACCGCAACAAGTCCTTTGCGGTTGGTTTGATCATCGCGATCTTCTCCGCGTTGACCTTTGCGGGCATTGCGGCTTGGCAATATTACCCCCAATATAAGCCTGCGTTGGATAAGTATCAGGCGAAGCGCGATCTGAAAAAGCGTCAGCAAGCCAACGCTAAGAGAAAAGCACAAAGAAAAAAGAAATAAGTTCTGTCTTCGGGCGCACCGGTTTTCGGTGCGCCCGACTTGTTTTTACACTTATTGACAGAGAAAAAACATGGTGGTATAATGTTGGCAAATTCAAAAGGGAGGCAATATCCGTGAAAAAAATCAAGGCTTTTTTGAAGAGAAAGGATATTACTTTCTCCGCAAAACGCTATGGAATCGACGCGCTGGGCGCAATGGCGCAGGGCTTGTTCTGCTCACTTTTGGTAGGTACGATCCTCAAAACCCTGGGTCAGCAGGCGCACATTGATTTCCTGGTGCAGGTGGGTCAATTTGCTTTTGATATGAGTGGCCCGGCAATGGCGGTCGCCATTGGTTTTGCGCTGAAAGCGCCGCCGCTGGTGCTGTTCTCTCTGACCGGCGTGGGCTATGCAGCCAATTTCATCGGTGAAGCCGGCGGTCCTTTGGCGGTGCTGGTGATCGCCATTGTGGCAGCAGAATGCGGCAAGCTGGTATCCAGGGAAACAAAAATCGACATTTTGGTAACCCCCATCGTTACTGTTTTAGTAGGCGTAGGTCTGGCGATGCTGATCGCGAAACCTATCGGCATTGCTGCCAGTGCAGTGGGTGATGCAGTCGAATGGGCTACGGAGCGGCAGCCTCTGCTGATGGGCATTTTGGTGTCCGTCATTATGGGCATCGCATTGACATTGCCGATAAGCTCGGCGGCAATTTGTGCTGCTCTTGGGCTGACGGGTTTGGCTGGCGGCGCTGCCGTTGCCGGCTGCTGCGCCCAGATGGTAGGCTTCGCAGTGATGAGCTTCAAGGAAAACCGCTGGGGCGGTCTGGTAGCCCAGGGCGTCGGTACCAGTATGCTGCAGATGCCTAATATCGTGAAAAACCCCCGCATTTGGATCCCGCCCACACTGGTGTCTGCCATTACCGGTCCGCTGGCTACCTGTGTTTTCAAGCTGGAGATGAACGGCTTGGCAGTAAATTCCGGTATGGGTACTTGCGGCTTCTGCGGTCAGATCGGCGTGATAACCGGTTGGTTCAACCCCTCGGAAGCGGCTGTGAAGGCAGGCGCGACGGCGATAACGCCGCAGGTTATGGATTGGATCGGCCTGGTGCTGATCTGCTTCGTGTTGCCGGCAGTTTTGAGCTGGGCATTCTCCTTGCCTCTGCGCAAATGGGGCTGGATCAAGGAAAACGATCTGAAGCTGGACCTGTAAATAACGCAATAAAATGGCCCCCTCTGACGAGGGGGCTGGATTTTTGCGAAGCAAAAAGACTGGGGGAGAGAAGACTGCCCCACAGTCAGCCTAATCGGCTGAAAGCTCCCCTGACAAGGGGAGCTTTTTTAAATGTACTGCACCAGAATGCTTCCAAAGCTGACATCAGCATTCAGCACAATGATTCCGACCGGCTCTTTATCGGGCTGTCCGCTGATGCTGATGTTGCCGAATGTGGTATCGGAATTTGGCTCTACCCGATATTGAGAGGGAACTTTCAGGATCAGCTCGCCAAAAGAACAGTCCGCATTGATACGGCAGCTGTCTGAGATCTGCTCACAGCCGGAAAGATCTACTGTCATTTCGCCAAAGGAGCAATCTATATCACCGCTGGAGAGAAGGTGCATCTCAATAATCCGACTGCCCTCCCCAAAGGAGAGAGCGTATGTAAAATGCGCAGCGTCGATGGAAAAATCGCAGGTCGTCTTGTTCTTGAAGTTGAGCTTGGGGTGGGATTTTCTAGGCTTACGCAGGACATCTGCTAGCAGGCACAAGCCGAACAAAACGATGATGATGGGGAACACCAGTTCTTTGCCAAAATCCAGTTGCCAGATTCCCAGATTTTCTACCAAAAAATATGCGCCGAATAGTGTGCAGCCGCAGCTGAAGAAGTTAAAGTGCTTAATCAGCCCGGAAACGCCCAGCATCAGCAGGAAAGACGGCCACAGAATATCCCAAAAGCTAACGTTCCACTGGGCGAATACATTTGCAACACACAGACTGCCTACCAACAGCACCCAAACTGCAAGAGCGATGCCGTGCTTTTTGCCCAAATCCATTTCTAACTCAAATTTGTGCTTATCTTTGTCCTTTTTGTCTACGACTTCGGTTTGGAAGACTGTTTTTGTTTGACAATGACCCAGCAGTTCGTCGGTGGTGATGCCGAACAGATCTGCTAGCTTTGGCAGCGTGGTAATGTCCGGACAGGTCTGATCATTCTCCCATTTGCTGACGGCTTGAGCTGTAACACCCAGCTGTTCTGCCATTTTTTCTTGAGTCAAGCCCAACTGCTTGCGGTGAAACGTAATACGCGCACCCAATGATTGCTCCATAGCGATACCTCCTTGCGCTTTGTGTGATTTTATTGTGACATAAAATCTTGAAAAAAGCTATCAATTATGTGTTTATTTCCGCAAAAAATATTTCAACAGCCGGTTGATACGGTTTCAACGTTCGGTTGAACTGTATTTTTCTTGCATTTGCGGCGCTTTTGCGATATGATATAAAAAGGAAAGGAGGGGGATTTTATGGAAAAGATAACCAGCTTTACCATTGACCATATCAAGCTCCAGCCGGGACTGTATGTGTCCCGCACGGACAAGGTGGGCGCGCAAACCGTAACTACATTCGACCTGCGCTTTACCAGCCCCAACGAAGAGCCGGTGATGAACACCGCGGAAATGCACACCATCGAGCATCTGGCGGCGACTTACCTGCGCAATGAGCCGACTTGGCAGGACAAGGTGCTGTATTTTGGACCTATGGGCTGCCGCACCGGTTTTTATCTGCTGCTAAGTGGGGATTATGAATCCAAGGATGTGTTGCCTTTGGTGAAGGCCTGCTTCCGCTTTGTGGCGGATTTTGAAGGCGATATACCCGGCGCCAGCGCCAAGGATTGCGGCAATTATCTGGATATGAATTTGCCAATGGCAAAATTCTGGGGCACAAAGTATGCTATGCTGCTGGAAAATATCACCCCCGACCGTCTTTGTTATCCTGAGTAAGGAGGAATTGCCTTGAAACTGGGAATTATCGGCGCAATGGATGTTGAGGTTGCGTTGCTGAAAGAGAATATGACCGGCGTTACCGCTGCAGATCACGCAGGCTCGACCTATTTCGAGGGTCAGCTTTCCGGCGTAGACGCCGTGGTGGTGCAGTGCGGCGTGGGTAAGGTCAATGCGGCGCTGTGCGCTCAGATCCTGCGGGATATTTACGGCGTGACCCATCTGGTCAACACCGGCATTGCCGGCTCACTGTGTGCCGAGCTGGACATCGGCGATCTGGTGGTAAGCAAGGATGCGATCTATCACGATTTCGACATCACCTATTGGGGCAGAGCCATCGGCGAAGTGCCGGGAATGGGCGTGATCGCATTCCCTGCAGATGAAATGATGGTGCAAACCGCCTTTGCGGCGGCGGAAAGCGTCAACGCAGGGCACACCAAGATCGGCAGGATCGCCAGCGGCGACCAGTTCGTCTGCAGCAAGGAAAAGAAGGAAAAGATCATCGCCGATACCCAGGCGATTTGTACGGAAATGGAGGGTGCTGCCATTGCCCACACGGCATACCGCAACGGCATTCCCTTTGTGATCCTGCGGGCGATCTCTGACAAAGCAGATGACAGCGCGGAAATGGACTATCCCACCTTCGAAGCCATCGCTGCAAAGCGGTGCGCACAGGTAACTATGGCACTGGCGCAAAAGTTAAGGGAAAAGGCGTAAAGGAATTGATTTCCAGCGCCAAATGTGGCATAATACAAGGAAATGTATGGATGCGTTAGAAAGGAAGTGAAGGGTATGGCAAAGCCTTTGGTAGCCATTGTTGGCAGACCCAATGTAGGCAAGTCTATGCTTTTTAATAAATTGACCGGACACAGAACTTCCATCGTTGAGGACACCCCCGGCGTCACCCGCGACCGTATTTACGGCGATTGTGAGTGGTGCGGCAGATCCTTCTCCATGGTGGATACCGGCGGTATCGAGCCCGGTACGGATAACGATATGCTCAAGTTTATGCGCCGTCAGGCGGAGATCGGCATCGAGCTGGCGGACTGTATCATTATGGTCGTGGATGTCCGCTCCGGTGTTACCGCGGCGGATCAGGATGTGGCGACGATGCTGCGTAAATCCCGCAAGCCCGTGGCACTGGCGGTGAACAAGTGCGATTCCATCGGCACTGTGAATCCCGATGTATTTGAGTTTTACGGTCTGGGCATCAACGACCTGTTTGAAACTTCTGCCGTTCACGGTCACGGCACCGGCGACCTGCTGGACTGGGTGCTGGAAAATATCCCCGAAGAGGAAGAAGAGGACGAAGAGGATGAGGTGATCAAGGTCGCCATCGTGGGCAAACCCAATGTGGGCAAGTCCAGCCTCTTGAACCGGATCCTGGGCGAGGAACGGGTCATCGTTTCCAATATTGCCGGCACTACCCGTGATGCCATCGACTCTTATTTTGAGAACGAGACCGGCAAGTATTGCTTCATCGATACCGCCGGTATGCGCCGCAAGAGCAAGGTGGACGACATTATCGAAAAGTACTCCAATATGCGCACCATCAATGCAATCGAGCGCTCCGATGTGTGCCTGATTCTCGTCGATGCCAACGACGGCGTTACCGAGCAGGACACCAAGATCGCAGGTCTTGTCCACGAGGCAGGTAAGGCTGCCATCATCGTGGTAAACAAGTGGGATGCGGTCGAGGACAAGCAGACCAATACCATGCGGGATAAAGAGGCAGACGTGCGCAACGGTCTGAGCTATATGCTCTATGCGCCGGTGGTATTTCTGTCGGCGCTGACCGGTCAGCGAGTGGACAAGCTGTTTCAGGTGATTCAGGATGTTCACGCTCAGAATACCAGCCGCATCACCACCGGTGCGCTGAACAGCGTCCTGGCGGATGCCACAGCACGTGTGCAGCCGCCTACGGATAAGGGTCGCCGGCTGAAGATCTACTATATGACCCAGGCCAGCACCAAGCCGCCCCATTTCGTCATTTTCTGCAATGATGCGCGGCTGTTCCACTTCTCCTACCAGCGGTATCTGGAAAATCAGATCCGGGAGGTTTTCGGACTGAAGGGTACGCCGGTGCGTATCACCATTCGCCAAAAGGGCGATAAGGAGGAATAAGTATGTGGTTACCGATTCTTGTGGGCATTCTGGCAAGCTATTTGCTGGGCAATATTAACGGTGCGGTTTGTATTTCTGCGCTGATGCACGATGATGTGCGCACCCACGGCAGCGGCAACGCAGGTTTGACCAATTTCGTCCGTAATTACGGTTTCGGCAAGGCGCTGTTTGTGATTCTGATCGATGCCGGCAAGGCGGTACTGGCCTGCGCGGTAACCGGATTGCTGCTGGCGCCCTACGGACATTACGAAATGGGCGCAGCCATTGGCGGACTGGCGGTGATGACGGGACACGCGTTCCCTGCATTGCTGGGCTTCCGCGGCGGCAAGGGCATCTTAAGCGGATTGTTTATTGCCATGATGCTGGATTGGCGTGTTGCACTGCTGATCCTTGCGGTGTTTGCGGTTATTTACGTGATCACCGGATATGTATCCTTGGGCTCTGTAATTGCCGCAACACTGTTTGGCATCGGCTTGGCGGTTGCCCATTGGGGCAATCCTACGGTGATGGCCTGCAGCCTTGTAATGGGCGCGCTGGCGGTATTTATGCACCGGGGAAATATTGTCCGTTTGATCAACGGAACAGAGCGCAGAACCAATCTGTTCAAGAAAGGAAAAGACGAATGAAAGTTGCAGTTGTGGGCAGCGGCGCCTGGGGCACAGCTCTGGCGATCCGCCTGCAGAAAAACGGTCACGATGTTACGATGTGGACATTCGAGACGGAACTGATAGATCAGATGCGGCTGCAGCGCCACAACCCCCGTCTGCCCAACGCGGTTTTGCCGGAGGGAATGGAAATCAGCGGCGATTATGCCTGCGTTTCCGGTTGTAAGATCGTGGTGGTGGCTTGCCCGTCGTTTCCCATTCGCAGCGTTTGCCGGGGCATCGCGCCTTATCTGGATGCAGATGCGGTGATGGTGTCCGTCACCAAGGGTATTGAAGAGGGAACACTGCTGCGAATGAGCCAGGTGGTAGAGCAGGAAACGGGCAGACCCGTTGTTGTGCTCACCGGTCCCAGCCACGCAGAGGAAGTGGCTGTGGATATCCCCACCGGCTGTCTGGCAGCCTGCAAGGATCGGGAATTGGCAGAGATGGTGCAGGATGCCTTTATGTCAGAGGCGCTGCGGATCTATACCAGCCCCGATGCAGTAGGCGCAGAGCTGGGTGCAGCGCTGAAAAATGTCATCGCGCTGTGCGCCGGTGTTACCGATGGCTTGGGCTATGGCGACAATACCAAGGCGATGCTGATGACCCGTGGCTTGACGGAGATCGCCCGTTTGGGCGTGGCGCTGGGTGCCAATAAGGATACGGTTGCCGGTCTGTCCGGCGTTGGCGATCTGATCGTTACCTGTACCTCTATGCACTCCCGAAACCGCCGCGCCGGCATCCTGATCGGTCAGGGCAAGTCGCCTAAGCAGGCGATGGAAGAGGTTGGCGCTGTGGTGGAAGGCTATTATGCCACCAAATCCGCCCATCAGCTGGCAAAATCGCTGAATGTGGAAATGCCCATTATTCAGGCGGCGCACGCCGTGCTGTATGAGGGAAAAGAGGCGGCGCAGGTCGTGTCCGCGCTGCTCCATAGAAGCAAAAAACCGGAATCCGAAGATTGCGGCTGGCAATAAGAAAAATAAAGGCCCCCTTGTGTAAAGGGGGCTGGATTTTTGCGAAGCAAAAAGACTGGGGGATTGTAACAGCCCCTCCGTCAAAAATCAAAGATTTTTCCCACCTCCCCTTGCACAGGGGAGGCTTTATTTGTCATTCCGACCAAGGCAAAGCCGCGTGGAGGAATCTTTGCGTTTGATGGGTGCGTAGGTCCTTCGACTTCGCTCGGGATGACAGTTGCGGTAGTTGATGCAGGATTTTCGGACAACCGCAAGGGTCGCCCCTACGGATGCACCAAAGGGTTATCGTAGGGGCGGATGCCCACATCCGCCCGCGGGACGATGTAGGCATCGTCCCCTGCATTTAAAATTTAGGACTTACGAAACCCCATAAAACACAAAAACGGCATTGCCGAAGCAATGCCGTAATGGTGGCAGAATGCATATCAGACAGCCCGCTCAACCTTGTTGGAACGGAGGCATCTGGTACAAGCATACACATGGCACGGAGTACCGTTAACAACCGCCTTAACGCGCTTAACATTGGGCTTCCAGGTACGGTTGGAGCGTCTGTGGGAGTGGGAAACCTTAATGCCGAAGGTAACGCCCTTGCCACAATAATCACACTTAGCCATTCACTGCACCTCCTATCTCCATAATAATCTCAAAAATACCGCCTTT
>JAZNNE010000040.1:0-8995 GCA_045580125.1 Faecousia sp.
GAGGGGTGATGAGGGAGCAGGAGCAGCAGACCGGGAAAAGGGTCCGGAAAGATGCCGTCGCCCTCGTTGAGTTTGTATTGACATTCTCCCCAGAAATGGAAAATGAGTTGGATTTTGATAGTTGGCATAGAGCAAACATCAAATGGTTAGAGGAGCAATTTGGAGAGGGAAAAATCATAATGCATACGACCAACCACGACGAGTTATCAAGGCATGGGCATTACTATATTTTGCCAACTGACGAGCGAGGTTTTCTCAATGCCACGAAGTATTTTGGCAAGAAAAAGCAAATAATCGCACTACAAGACAGTTATGCCGAGGCTATGAAACAGTTTGGACTTGAACGAGGTAGGAGCAAGGAGGAGACCAGGGCGAACCACCAATCTCTTGACGAGTGGCACAGGCGAGAGGAAGAGCGATTGCTTGCTGATATAGTGGCAATAGAAAAGGAAAAGGTAGTAATCGCCCAAATAAAGGAACAGGTCTTAGAGGGCGACCAGCGACCTGACACACGGAAAATAGAGCATATTGGCGATGATATGTTTAATTCCCTTGAATAGAAAAAGGATATGAGGTATTTTCCGCCTCATATCCTTTTTTGCGCAGCGGGAAAATTCTTTTGAAAAGATGCATGAAATCACGAATTTTTGTGAAGTATGCCAAATGCATTTTTCCTCATAACTTATCTTGCACGAAATTGGGGTAATTTTCTTCCACATAGCTTTTTTATGCCACAAAAAATTACCTCATAGCTTTTTCGACTTTTCGTTTGTGCATATTGCTATTTTACTAATTTGACAAAAAATAAGGGCGATGTATAATGCAATCAATCCCGAATGGGAGTGGATTTTTGATAATTTAATATCTCGTGTGATAAGAGACCGTATCATAGGTAAGCAATCAATGAGCACCACTGTTGTCAGGGTTAGGCAACTGATTATGGCGATTTAATTCTACATATTAATGAGAAAGTAGGTTAATGGGATTAAACGGGTAACACGAACAGCAACTCGGTTGCTATTTCATTGTTACCACTATGCCCTTTTTGCGGTCTAGACCTAACGATGAAATGTCGTTAGGTCTTTTTTCTTTCGTTTTACCGGGTGGCTGACATTCTGCTCCAAGTCCGGTACAATTGAAAGGAGTTAATAAATATGATTAATGTTTCCAAAGTGGAGTTAAAGAAAAATACTCTTCCTACAATCACCGCAGGCATGATTAATACTGAACAAGCACGGATAATCGCACAGATTATTTACCATCTGCTACAAGCAGATGCAGACGAACCCAACAACACTAATGTAGCATAGAAAGGAGTAAACAATATGGAAAAAATCAAATGCGTGCTGTATGCCCGATACAGTAGTGATAACCAAAGAGAGGTCAGTGCAGAGGAGCAAATCCGTTACTGCAAGGAGTATGCTGACAAGATGGGCTTTGAAGTCATTGGTGAGTACGTTGACAAGGCGATGACCGGAACCAATGCAAACCGTAAGAATTTCCTCAGAATGATTGAGGACAGCAACGCTCGTTCTTTCCGCTATGTCATTGTCTATTCTAATAACCGCTTTGCCCGAAACCGGTATGATAAACAATACTATAAAAGGGCATTGCAGATGAATGGCGTTGACATCCTTTACAGCTCTCAGGAAATCCTGAACAGCAATTCGCCGGAAGCAATCTTATACGAAAGTCTAGACGATGGCATCGCTGAATGGTACAGCAGGAACCTTGCAGAAGAGGTGATGAAGAAGGGCCATTTGCCGAATGCTCAGAAGTGCCTGCACAATGGCGGTAAACCCCCACTAGGGTATGATGTTGTTAATCAACGATTGGTCTTAAACCCTGATGAGGCGCCCATTGTGAAACTGATTTTTGATTGGTACATTCAGGGGTATGGATACAACAGAATTGCCTATGAACTGAATGAACGAGGACTTCGCAACAAGGCTGGCAAACCATTCAAGGGAGCTAGCATTCGTGATATTCTCCTCAACGAAAAATATACCGGCACATATGTCTACAACAAGCGGAGTTCTTATGACAGTATGGGCAAAAGGAACAACAGCAAGCTGAAAGATGACAGCGAAATCATCCGTGTTAAAGATGCAATTACACCTATCGTCAGCAGAGAGGACTTCGATAAGGTAAAGCGACTTATGGAGGCACGAAAGTGGCGAAATGCTCGCAATCAGGCACAAGAGGTATATCTGCTTTCGGGTCTTGTGAAATGCGGTCTGTGCGGTCACAACCTGCACGGCAATCGCAAACCTACTAACCGCAATGGTTCTTACCATATCACATACAAGTGTAATAACCGTGACAAGAACGGTATTAAGGTCTGCCACAACAAGGAAATAAACAAGATTTACCTCGAACGCGCAATCATGCATTATATTTGTCAAATGTGCGAGGGCGATAACTTCCAATTGATTATGCGAGAATTACGGCGGTATGCCAAAGAGCAGAACGAGGGAAGCGGCGAACTGCAGTTCCTTGAAAGTAAGTACAACAAGGTCGAACGGGAGATTGACAACATTGTAAAAGCGATTATGGGTGGCTTTAATGTTGAAGAGTTGCGGTCTGCTTATGATGCATTAAAAGCAGACGAGTGCAAGCTGTCTGCTATGATTGATATTGAGCGACAGAAGCAGGCACAGAGAATTGATATTGATGAAGCAAGTGTGCGGAAGGCACTTTCCAGAATTAGTGCCGACATTTGTGAGGGAAGACCCATTGAGGAGTACAAGCGGTTATTTTCCTCTTTCGTGGAGCGGGTCGATGTATTTGAGGACTATGTCACCATAGTCCTCAAGGTCTTTGATATGATAAATGTCCGTGTCTGTAACGGTAGCGGTGTGATAAAAGAAGAACCACCACTTGATTTGCATCAAATGGTGGTCTGGAATGGTGGAGCCGAGGGGAATCGAACCCCTGTCCGAAAGCAACTTGGAAGGAACTTCTCCGGGCGCAGTTTGTTATTTACATTCCCTTATCCCGGCGGGAACAAACACCCTACGGGACTTGGTAGCTTCATTATGCATGGTGCGCTCAAAGCTTTGCGCACGCACGGTCTCCACTCAGATCACACCCGAGCCCGGCTCGTGGACTTTCCGGGGCGGATGGGCGCCTAATTAGGCAGCCAGAGCAACAGTATTGTTGTCAGTTAAATTTAAAAAGTACCCGTTTTATCGTGGTCAGGTGCCACGACCCGCTATTCCAGCCTCACTACCCCCGTCGAAACCAGTACGGCCCCGTATGATAGAATTGCTGAATCTTGTGTCATCCTGAGCAAGCGCAAGCGAGTCGAAGGATCTATTCTGCTGTTTGGTGCGAAGATTTCTCGACTTCGCTGTGCTCCGCTCGGAATGACAATAGATCTTAGAATCTGCCGTAGGGATCTGCCAAACGCTTGGGCTCGGGATAGGTCTCTCCCTTGGTGTCTACAGTGATGGATGCAATTTTCTGCTCCTCAATGGGGCGGTCCTGCATACCGGTCTTGGTAGCAGCAATGGCATCGACCACGTCCAAACCGGCGGTAACCTTGCCAAATGCGGCATACTGACCGTCCAGGTGCTTGGCATCCTGATGCATAATAAAGAACTGAGAACCGGCAGAGTTAGGGGAGGAGGAACGTGCCATACTCAGCACGCCTCGCTTGTGGCGCAGCTCGTTTTTGACGCCGTTGAAGAAGAATTCGCCCTTAATACAGTAGCCGGGGCCGCCCATACCGGTGCCCTCGGGGCAGCCGCCCTGAATCATAAAGCCGGGGATGACGCGGTGGAAGATCAGTCCGTCATAGAAATTATGATTGCACAGATCAATAAAGTTATACACGCTCTGGGGTGCGATCTCAGGATACAATTCGCCCTCGATCACACCGCCGTTTGCCATTGTGATCTTAAAAGTAGGATTTGCCATTTTAGTACCTCTCTTTCATTGCGCGGTCGATCTGGCGTTTTGCATCCTTTTCCGCCGCCGATTGCCGCTTGTCATACATTTTTTTGCCCTTGCAAAGACCGATCTTCAGCTTCACACGGCCTCTTTTAAAATAAACAGTCAGGGGGATCAGAGAATATCCGTCCTGCTTGACCTTGCCGTAGAGCCGCATGATCTCCCGCTTGTGCATCAGCAGGCGTCGGGGTCTGCGAGGATCGGGATTGAATCGGTTGCCGTGGTCGTAGGGGGAGATGTGCATCTGGTTGACCAGAAGCTCGCCGTCTTTAATGCCGCACCAGGAATCCTTCAGATTCAGTGTGCCTGCGCGGATGGATTTGACCTCGGTACCCAACAGCTCAATGCCGGCTTCCATCTCTTCCTCGATGAAGTATTCGTGGGTTGCCTCCCGATTTCGCGCCATTATTTTGATTGGTGTATTGTCCAAGGTCTCACCTCCGTTTTCTTCGTGTATTATACCACGACTGTCAAGTCAATCAAACAGAAAATGCTCCAATTGCGCGGTTGAAGAAAAGCTGTGATCGCACAGCTCAGACATTTCCTCTGTAATCTCCGGAAACTCTGTCCGACCCCAGCCGGCAAAGGCAACGGGGCAGCCGCCGGACCGTGCCATCTGCACCGCCGCTTTCATATCGTCAACAACCAGCATCTGCGCAGGGGAGAAGCCGTATTTTGTGCTTATCTGCTCCAGCGCCCAGGGGTTGGGCTTGCGGTGCTCCGGCTCTAGATCCCAGCCGTAGACCTCGTCCGGCTCAATGCCGAAATGGGTGCGGTAATCGCGGATAATATTCTCCTGCGCAGACTGAGATACCACGCAAATGATTCCGCCTTCTTCCTTTTGCCGGCGGATAATGCGGTCGATACCGGAGTAGGGGGCAGGAATGTGGCTGCGGATGTACTCTTTCCAGCCTTTATATTCGATCAGCAGCTCCTCATCGGTAAACTGAAACCGCTGTTTGCACATATCCACATATCCTGGGTGAAAGCAGCCGCTGATATATTCGTGCATCGTAATTGTCACACCGGGGCGGTATTCTTTTAGAAATTCGACAAAGAAGGGGTAGTTGACGGTTGCTTCGCTCTGCACCACGGTATCGTCGTGATCCAGTATCAGACAGGGATATTTCAGCATAAAATGCACCTCTCTTTTTCACCATTATACCAGATCGGCAGAGAAGTGGCAACCTGAAAATTCCACTTGCTATTATAGAACAAATGTGCTATAATAAAGAAAACGCAAGGAGGTGGTCGGATTATGAACAATCATCCCGTAGATGTTATCTCTGTCTGCAGCGCCAATGGCGATATCCGACCGCTGCGGCTTCGTATAGAGGATGAGCAGCACCGGCTGCTTCGAGTGGATATTGACGAGATCATCAGCGTAAAGCCTATTCAGTTTGTCGGCATCGAAGCGCAGATATTTCTGTGCAGAGCACAGGTGGCAGGGAAGCAGTGGCTTTTCGAGCTGAAATACACCATTCGCACCCATAGCTGGTGCTTTTTCAGGAGGATACACTAATGGCACAGCGAGTGATATTCCACGTCGATGCCAATTCCGCATTTTTAAGCTGGTCAGCGGCATATCGGGTCAAGGTCTTGGGTGAAACCGAGGACCTGCGTGAGATTCCGTCCGTTGTGGCAGGGGATAAGGAGTCGCGGCACAGCATTATTCTGGCAAAAAGCGGTCCGGCTAAGAAATTTGGAATCCAGACCGGCGAGCCGCTGTTTCAGGCGCTGGAAAAATGCCCGAATCTGAAAGTGGTGCAGCCGGATTATCCGCTGTATGTGGAGGCCAGCCGCCATTTCGTGGAGATGCTGCGGCAGTTCAGCCCTCAGGTGGAGCAGTATTCCATTGACGAGGCCTGGGTGGATATGACCGGCACGGAGCGTCTGTTCGGCAGCCCGCGTTTGGCGGCGGAGAAGATGCGCCAGCGGATCAACGAGGAGCTGGGCTTTACCGTCAATATCGGCATTTCCAGCAATAAGCTGCTGGCAAAAATGGCAGGCGATTTCGAAAAGCCGAATAAGGTGCACACTCTTTTCCCCGAAGAAATGGAGGAAAAGATGTGGCCGCTGCCGGTTAGGGATCTGTTTTTGGTAGGTCCTGCCACCGAAAGGAAGCTGAAAGTATATGGAATATACACCATCGGCGATTTGGCAAAGGCAGATCTGTCCATTCTGAAAAGGCGTTTGGGAAAGCACGGCGAGACCATCTGGTACTTCGCCAATGGCCGCAATGCAGATGCGGTAACCCCGCAGCCGCAGGAAAATAAAGGCTACGGAAATTCCATCACAACGCCGAAGGATGTACTTACTACAGAGCAGGCGCATCAAGTGCTGCTGAGCCTATGCGAAACTGTAGCCGCACGTATGCGCAAAGATAATAAATGCGGCAGCTGTATCAGCGTGCATTTGCGTACCAACGAATTTTCCCACGCGTCCCACCAGACAGTACTGACGGGTGCCACCAACATCACCGGTGAGATATTCGAGACTGCCTGCCGGGTATTCGATGAGACGTGGGATCGGGTCACGCCGCTGCGGCAGCTGGGGGTGCAGATGACACGGCTTACTGCCGAGCCGTATCAGCAATACGATCTGTTTTCCGGTATGAGCCCGGAGCGCTATGAGCGAAAAATCAAGCTGGATGAAACGGTAGATGCCCTGCGGGACAAATTCGGTGAGGAGATCATCCGCCGGGCAAAATTCGCCCAGGATCCGGATTCCCATATGTCCGGCGGCCTGGACAAAGCAAGACGTACCGGCATTACAAAACCCGTTCCCGATGAATTTTAGGGTGGAAATCCCAACAAATTTGCTGTATAATACCCAAAAAGGGGAGATGATGCCGTGTCCATCGTAACGTTTTATCGGGGCGATCCGAAAAATGCGCCAAAAACCACGATGCCAGCCCATTTGGGCGCCAATGTCATATTGACCTGTAACGGCAAACTGCTGCTGGAAAAACGGCGGGACAGCAATACCTGGGGCTTAGTTGGCGGCGGTGTCAAGAAAACGGAAGAGCCGCTGCAGGCTATTACCCGGGAAATCTATGAGGAGCTGGGCATCCGCGTGCAGAAGGACAAGCTGCGCAAGCTGGGTGTCTACGGGGAGCCGGGACGCATTGCCGCCTACCGGGACGGCAGCGTATGGCGTATGGTGATCGTAGTGTTTGGCTTAGATTTAGAGGAGGAGCCGAAGCTGCGTATCAGCGCTGAGTCCCGTGAGCTTCGTTTCTTCAGCAAAGAAGAACTGACGGACATTGACATTGTTATAACCCACAGCGACATCGTGGAAGACTGGTTTATTAACCAATAAGGAAACGCCCTGCTAAGCAGGGCGTTTTTACATTATTTTTCACTGTTTTTCCAGGCAATTTCCAAGGGTGCATCCTCGTCCGCTTTATAGAACACAGCAGATTCTGTAACCAGGAAACATGTACTGTTATACATTCCGATATAAATATCATTTTTTGACAAAGAGGCGATCAGAGCTGCCTTTCCCGTTTCATCCGCCTCGTAAATATTTACCTTATTTCCTTCGATAACGGAATAACACAGATTGGGATAGATGTAGGAATCCTGGATCCACGCATTTTCCATGAACAGCTTATCCACTCCGGTTTCGTTGTAAATGAAGAACTCCTCGCTTTCCCGCAGCACAAAATACAGCTGCCCGTTAACAGAGCGCAGTTCATCAAAATACAGGTCAATGCTGCTGCCGTATCGCTTGCTGTTGCCGTCGCCTCTTACGAGGGAAGATTCTTTTGACTGGGTATCGAATTCGTAGATAGAGAATGTTTTTTCGGCGTGGTCAGTATAGTAGCAGCGTTCATCCAGGAAAACAAGATGGGAAAAATCTTCAATAAAATCTTCCGTGATTCCCGTTTTGGGATCATAGCGAACGGCGCTGATTCCGCTGTCCTTGATATAGAACCAGCCATCGTGAATCATCAGACCGCATATTCCCGCAGAGGCGTCATTGTTGCTATCGGGAAGTTCCCAAATAAGTACAGACAAATAGTCAATACCAAAGTCCAGCTCGTAGATCTGCAGATCTGTGTAATAGTAGAAACGGTCTTCATACACAAATATGCCCCGAACATCACCGCAGACCAGGAGTTCTTCCGTTTCCGTTGCGATATCCCAGCGATTCAGGTTGCCGTCGGCTATGTAATAGAACGAATCCTTCCACTCAGTTATTGTGACAAGCCAGCTGTCAAAATACCAGTTTTCCATATCAACCTTTGCGTACCAGCGATCTTTCTGGGTTGGTGAATCAGCAGGCTCGGTTGAGATTTCTGTAGGGGAGGTGAGCTGTGTGGCTTCTGTCGGTGATGTTTCCGGTGCCTGCTTTGTCGCGCAGGCGCTGAGCAAAATTACAACCAACAATATCCAAATTATACATTTTTTCATTCTGTTCACTCCTTACTCGTTCCATATTTTGATTATATTTTGCAGTAACCGGCAAGTCCAGTTACAAATGTTTACAAATCAGCTGAAAAATGTAGTGAAAATTTTGAAATGAATACTTGTATATTCATAAATTGTGTGTTATTATACATTTTGACGGTGCAGTATCCTAGTCAGAACGGCCTCTTCCAGGTAGGGCCTAAAAATCCTATGAAGGGCACATCGATGAAGTCTCTGGTGTCTGCTTTTTACGCCCAGTTTAGGGTGGATGCTGGGGGTTAAGGATTTCGGGCGCGCTCCAATGGCATGGAGCATACGACCCGGCTTCCGCGGAGACCCGGTATTGTGTGACGAAGTTGAGAACTCCATGTATGGAAGCCGCTTCGCACACGAGCCGAGTATGAACCTGCAAGGTGGTGCGCAGAATCGCGTGCTGCGTGCAGTGTAGCCTGCCTTGAGTGATCATGTGGGGAAAGAGGAACATACAGCGTTTGGTTGTGGCCAGACCGATGCTGTAATCGCTTCTGGAAACCATGCTTGCAAAAGAGGCTAAGATCCGGATTATTTTGTTGTGGAAAACACCTAGGCTGTCGTGATTGGGCAGGCAGGGGATTACAGTACGGACT
>JAZNNE010000041.1:0-4466 GCA_045580125.1 Faecousia sp.
CTCAGTTGGTAGAGTACCCGGTTCATACCCGGTCTGTCACCTGTTCAAGTCAGGTCGCCGCTACCAGGCCCGTTGGTCAAGCGGTTAAGACACCGCCCTTTCACGGCGGTAACATGGGTTCGATTCCCGTACGGGTCACCAAAAAAGAACGAAGCTTCGGCTTCGTTCTTTTTTTATCCAAGCCGCGCGGCTTGGTATATCATCGCCGCAGGTCGTGCGGCGTATATCATCGGCCCTGCGGGCTGTATATCACCACGCATCCGCGTGCATTCTCCTGCGGCTTGATGAAATACAACACTTCGTGTTGGTGATATGCAATACTCCGCATTGATGATATACAACGGCAAGCCGTTGATTTATGTATCGAAAAGTGATATGATACCCCTGAAAGGAGTGTTTATATGGCAAAAAATTACTTGTTGATCTATGCGGAGCAGCGCGCAACAGAAATAGCGTTGCTTTGTCAAAATATCAAAGCGCCGTCCAACACCCTTTTTCAAATTCGCAAAAGCTCCAGTAGTGTTTATGCCAATATCCGTGAGGCGAATTATGGGCAAAGCAAAGCGGATATGCGCAGTAAGTTTGAAATTGCGCTGAAAGAATGCAGCGAAACCGAAGGCTGGTTGCAGCTTTTGTTTAATACACAGACTATAAACGAGGAAACATTTAAAGCGCTTCGCAATCTTTGCGGACGGATAAGACGAATGTTGATTGCAAGTTGCAAAACGCTGAAGGAGAACACACTATGAACATCACAGGAGCAATATTTGATTTTGACGGAACGCTGTTTGATTCTATGGCGGCGTGGATCGGTGCGCGGGATAGCTTTTTTGCCAGCATTGGCATTGAGATGACCGACGAGGACAAGGCGTTTTTCAAGGGTATGTTTTCCAGCGAGGCGCTGCCGCTGGCAATTGACCGCTTCCATCTGGATCTGACCTATGACGAGATTTTGAGCAAGTTTTTCGACTTTATCAAGGATCGCTATATGCGTTTGGCAGCGCCGAAAAATGACATTATCCCCTTTCTGGAAAAGCTGAAGGCAAAGGGCGTCAAAATGGGCATTGCAACCGCTTCCGGTGAGCCTGCGGTAAAAGCGGCGCTGGAAAAGTTCGGAATGCTTGGCTATTTTCAGACGATCCTTTCCACCTACACGGTGGGCGTTGCCAAAACCGAGCCGAAGCTCTACGATGTAGTGCGTCAGCAGCTGGGCACGGACAAGGAAACTACGTGGGTCTTTGAAGATGCCCTGTATGCTGCCAAAACCGCCAAAGAAAACGGCTACGGCGTGGTGGGAATCCACGACAACAGCGAATGGCACTCCCAGGAGCTGCAGCAGATCGCAGACATCTATATCCGCAATTACGCAGAAATCGAACTGTAAAAAGATCCCCTTGGCTGCGGCCAAGGGGATCTTTATTATTGCCGTTTCATCTGCCGCAGGAACAGAAGCACGGCGGCTGCCAATATGGCTGCCCCGTAGCCCAGCACCCACCAAAGGTGCGGGAAAATGCCTGCGAAATCGCCGGCAAGTACGGCGCGCTGCATATCTACCGCGTGGACAAAGGGCAGGGCATAGGCGATTTTTTTGAAAACGCCGCCCACCAAGTCCAGATCAAACCAGATGCCGGACAGCCAGGCGGAAAGATTGGTCAGCAGTGCGCCGCAGATGCCGCCTACCTGCTTGTCGGTCAGTACACTTCCGCACAGCAGTCCCAGTGCGATATAAAGCACGGAGACAGGAGCGGCGAACAAAATCGCCCATAGCATATTGACGGTAGGGGTCAGTCCCAGAAGGATAGCGGCCAGATAGCACACTGCAGATTGCAGCATTGCCATGGGTATCAGCGGCAGGGTATAGCTGAAAATGAAATCAACGGGACGCAGAGGCGTGGTGTATAGCCGCTGCAAGAGGGAACTGCTTCTGTCTTTTGCGATGATCGTCGCAGAAAACAGCGTGATAAAGGAGAGTCCAAATACCGTAATGCCCGGCGTTAAATGGTGCAATTCAAACAGCGGCACCGGCACGCTTGCCTGAATGGCGCTCAGCAGCAGGATCAGCGCAAGGGGAAAGCCCAGACCGAAGCTCAGATTGATGGGATCCCGCAGGAGTTCCTTTGTGTTTCTGCGGGCAAGGGAAAACATTTTCATTTTTAAGCCCCCTTTACGATGCGCACAAAGGCCTGCTCAAAATCCGGTGTGTCGGCTGCTGATTTGATCTCGTCAAGAGTGCCGCAAAACAGCAGCGTTCCGTCTTTCATAATGCCGATGCGGTCAGAAAGTGCTTCTGCCTCTTCCATATAGTGGGTGGTCAGAATGACGGTGGTTTTGCCTTTTAAGCTGCGGATCAGCTCCCACAGCTCAGTTCTTGCCAGTACATCCAGCCCTAAGGTGGGCTCGTCGAGGAATAAGATTTTCGGTTCGCTGATCAGCGCCATGGCGATGCTGAGCCTGCGCTGCCAACCGCCGGACAGCTTGCCCGCTTTCCGATTCAAAATGGGAGAAAGCCCGAAGGCTTCCGCCAATTCGGCGATTTTCGCCGCTGTTTTCGCCGGCGAAAAGCCGTGGGCGCCGCCCATCAGCACCAAATTTTCCTGCGCGGTCAAACCGGGAGCCACTGCGGTTTCCTGAGGCGAAACGGCGATGATGGATTTGACCGCGGCGGTATCGCTGCGAATGCTTTTTCCCAGCAAAAAGGCATCGCCGCCGGTTGGGCAGGTTACGCCGGACAGCATTTTGATGGCGGTGGTTTTGCCCGCGCCGTTGACACCCAAAAGGGAGAACAGCTCTCCCTGCTTTATTTGCAAATTCAGGCGATCCACTGCCGTTATATCCTTATATTTTTTCGTTAAATTTACTGTGCGAATGGCGTCCATAAAGTGTCCTCCTCATAGGGGTTTGCTATAGGAAGTATAACATCTTCACAGACAAAAATCTTGATTTTTCCCTTATCGGTCGGATTTTGCGCGCAAGCGGTGAGCTACTTTTTTATATTTCCAACCAGCTCCAGAATCAGACGGCAATGCTCTCCTTCCTGCTGGGCAAGGGAGGCAAAAATCGGACCGTATTCCGGATCGTCAGCGCGACTCTCGTATTGCTGCAATGCCCGCAGCTTCCGGGCGTAGGCCTTGCGCAGGGCAATCACCGGCGATTCCGGGGCAGGGGGGCTGTGGCGGATCGCCAGGGGCGTGTCGGTGGTGAAAAAATGAATGCCTTTCAGACAGGCGGCGTGGGTCTGATCTTCCTCGTAAATCTTCCGAAGGATCGCCTTTTCTTTTCCCTGCAGCTGCCGCGACAGCATCAGGTGGGCGGCGGCTTCACTTAACTCCGCTGCCGCTAAGGCTTGCAGGCTCTGCGGCGGTTTCGCAGGCTTTTCTGCGTGCACCCGTTGCCAGACCTTCTTTTCTTTTCTCATATCAAATTGCTCCATATATACCACTCCTTCTTTGAAACTGTTCCTTACAGTATAGTTGCCAAAGGCGAAAAATTTTCCGATTTTTCAAATTAGGTCTTCCCTTTTTCGCTCATATGTGCTATTATAAAAATGAAGTCAGGAACCGAGGAGGAATGCGTATGCCCAGAACCAGTGATAAGGCGGATAGAATCCTAGATTATGTAAACCAATTTGTGCAGGAAAACGGCTATGCGCCCTCTGTGCGCGAGATCGGCGCTGCGGTAGGTCTGCGCTCGACGGCGTCGGTCAGCTACCATATTCAGGCGCTGCAGGATAAGGGTCTTTTGCTCAGCCCCGACTCCAAGGGTCGTAAGCGCTCCATCGTTACCAATGTCCGCCCCGGTCAGATTCCGGTGGTGGGTGTTGTTACGGCAGGTATGCCCATTTTGGCGGTGGAAAATCAGGAGGGCACCATGGCCTGGGACGGGGATCCCGGCTGCTTTGCTCTGCGTGTCCGCGGCGACAGTATGATAAATGCCGGCATTTTGAGCGGCGACCACGTGGTGGTGCGTCCTCAGCAGACCGCGGGTGACGGTCAGATCGTTGTGGCCCGCATCGGCGATGAAGCTACCGTCAAGCGCTTGAAGCTTGCCGCCGGTCAGGTGTGGCTGATGCCGGAAAATGAAAATTATGCGCCCATCGACGGCTCAGAAGCGGAGATCATCGGTCTTGTCAAGGCTGTTGTCCGCAAATATTGACCCATTTTTGCCCGGGAAGTGTATCTTCCCGGGTTTTGCTTTTCAAAGCGAAAAATTTTTGCAAAAATCGCGGAAAATGTTTGATTTTTATTTATATGTATGCTACACTATATGGGCGTTAAAAGAAATCTTTAAAAAATACACAATTTTGGGCGAAAAAGGAACGCCCAAACACAAATGAAGGAGGTAATTCCCATGCACAAGTATGTTTACCTGTTCACCGAGGGTGATGGCTCTATGCGAGAGCTTCTGGGTGGCAAGGGCGCGAACCTGGCAGAGATGACCAAGATCGGTCTGCCTGTTCCTCAGGGCTT
>JAZNNE010000042.1:0-16571 GCA_045580125.1 Faecousia sp.
CCATTTTATAATTGTCCAAGGTGTTATAGTTTGTCTCACATTATTCAATTTACAAGGTACAGTCGCCCACCGGACGGTGAGCTTTTTAATTCTAGCACGCACCTATCCCCTTGTCAAGAACTTTTTTCAAGTTTTTGCAAAAAACTTTTCGTTTCGCACTTTTGGTGGTAGACATAACAACAGGGGCCCGAAAGGGCCCCTGAAATTCCAACATTTTTCTGTTAATCGGCATCCTCAATCAAGCCATAGCCGCCATCGTTTCTGCGGTAGACAACAGCGAAGCGGCAATCATTTTCCTCATCCCGGAAGGCGAAGAAATTGTGCTCCAGCAGATTCATCTGCAGAACTGCTTCATCGCGGGTCATAGGCTTAAACTGGAATTGCTTCATACGTACGATGCTCAGATCGTCTTCCTTTTCCTCCGGAATGAAGGAAGTTTCCTCCGCGGTGCGGATGAACGCATCCTGGCGAAGTCTGCGAGCCAGGCGGGTCTTGTTCTTGCGGATCTGTCCTTCAATGGTGCCGATGGCAGCATCAATGGATGCGAACATATCCGAAGTGCTTTCCCTTGCCCGGAACCAGGTGCCGGCGCCGTGAACGGTCAGCTCCACGTTGTTCCGGTTCTTCTCAATCGAAAAGACGATCAGTGCCTCCGCATCTTCGTCAAAGTAGCGTGCCAGCTTCATCACCTTTTTCTCGGCATAAGCATGGACATTACCGGGTAACTTGACTTTCTTCTCACTGAATTGAAACTTCATATGCGTCAGCTCCTTTCGTTTCACCGATGGTTCGGTGTGCTTATATTATACCATATTTTTCGCCAATCGGCAAGTATTTTTGACTCAATCTTCGTCAGAATCTTCGCCATCCAGCAATTCGGACATTGTCAGATTATAAACCATCTCTGCTTTCTTCTCAAACAACCGGCTCAAGCGAGTTGCCTGCCGCTGATCGGGAGCTACCAGCTCCAGCGTCATCAAATTACCCATCTCGTCATCCAGCGACATAATCACAGAGTATTCATCGTTCTGCCGGGGAACGATCTGGGTCTTTACAAAGCTGCTGCGCCGCACCTGGCGGTTGTATCTGGCAACCGCATTTTCCGTACGGAGCTTGACGGTAAATGCGATGGAATCTGCCGTCAGTTCGCCATCCTGGCGTCCTTTGTCGGTAATCTCGTATTTATCTTCTTCCACCTGCCGCAGATGACCGGATTTCAGCATCTCCGGAATGGCGGTGCAGACATCAAAATAGCTCAGGCATTCATCCTGATAGCACACCTCGTAAATATCCTGACTGGTCATAGGATAATTTGAACGGGATGTGGCATACAGGATCAGCACCTTAACATCCATCATATCGTGAATAAAACCTAATCTTTGCATATTGTTCACCTCTTAACTTTATTATACAGAAACCATAGGAAAAATCAAGCACAACGGCAGCGGAAACAGCATATTCTGGGACGAAAGGGTGATAAATATGAGCAAAATTCGAATATGCCGCGCAGGGAACAATGCTGCGCTTGGGTTTGCCTGTAAGAATTTAATGCTGCGCGGGAACGAAATCACGGACCAGCCTGCACCGGATGTGACCCATCTTCTGCTGCCCGTTCCCAGTTTTGAGCCTGACGGACGGATTCGCGGTGGCGGAATTCCGGAACATATTCTTGCCGATCTTCCGGAAGACGTTGTCATCGTCGGCGGAAACCTCCACTCCCCCTCTTTGCAAGGGTACACTGTCATAGATCTTTTGCAAGATCCGCAATACGTAGCCGCCAACGCTGCCATCACCGCAGATTGCGCGATCCGCGTCGCCAGAGAACGTATGCATCAGGTGTGGTGCGGTTGCCCGGTGTTGATCATCGGTTGGGGTCGGATCGGCAAATGTCTGGCTTCACAACTGAAAGCCTTGGGTGCAGATGTTGCTGTAGCTGCCCGCAAGGAGGCAGACCGCGCCATTCTCCTTGCCCTTGGCTACAAAACAAAAAACAGCCTCGCCCTCTCTCAAGGCTTAGATTCCTACCGCATCATATTCAACACTGTCCCTGCCGCTGTCCTTTCCAAAGATCAATGCAAGGCCTGCGACCCGGACTGTCTAAAGATCGAGCTGGCCTCCCGATCGGGAATAGATGATGCCAATGTCATTTCCGCCTTGGGGCTGCCTGCCAGATATGCACCGGAAACTTCCGGCAAACTGATCGCTGACACCTTTATCCGTCTGCTGCATCGAAAGGAGCTGAAACTATGACCGTAGGATTTGCTATGTGCGGATCTTTCTGTACATACGCGCAGGTGTTTCCCGTAATGGAAGCATTGGCGCAGAAGCATACCGTTATCCCCATCTTTTCCCCCGCCGCCTATGTAACCGACAGCCGATTTGGCACTGCCCAAAGCCACATTCGCCAGGCGGCAGAAATATGCGGCAAGGATCCGCTATATGCCATCAGTCAGGTCGAGCCCTTCGGTCCGAAGAAACTTTTGGATGCTCTCGTCATCGCCCCCTGCACCGGTAACACTCTGGCAAAGCTTGCCCACAGCATCGCCGACACCTCGGTTACCATGGCGGCAAAAAGCCATCTGCGCAATGCTAGACCTGTGCTGGTAGCGGTTTCCACCAACGATGCCCTTGCAGGTGCAGCGGAAAACATCGGTAAACTGCTGGCACGGAAGCATTACTATTTCGTGCCCTTCCGGCAAGACGATCCTAAGGGTAAGCCTACCAGTATGGTCGCCGATTTTGCGCTGATCCCCGAGGCGCTGGAGGCTGCTATGCAGGGCGTCCAGCTGCAACCGGTTTTATTATAATGTATGGCAAATGACGGATCGTGTCGAAATCACGGTCCGTCAACACATTTTGTGTAAAAATTTTGACCAATGACAAGAATCATTGGTCAAAAAGTGTGTATTTTTCTTCCGCCAGCTTGCTAAGCTCCTGCAGATCCTGCAACGTAACCGTGCTTGCGCCCATTCGGCACAGGTGCTGCATTGCCTCCGTGCCGTCGTCGAAGCAGAACACATTGTTCCAGCCGCTGCGCAGATTCCGCACCGTTCCGTCCCAGGTGCCGCCGGTCTGAAAAGCACTTTGCGCCACAAAGGTCATTTCTCCCAAGGTGTGGATAATGCGGTTTCGGCTCAACGCTCGCTGGGCGGAAAATTCCTGATCGTAGTCCTCCTCGCTGAGGTAGAGCACACGTTCCCGATCCGGCTGCTGCAGCAAAGAGTCCGCCACCACCACGATCACCGATCCACCGGTGCGCAAACACGCCTCCTGCGCGATTTTGTCCGCACCCCGGGCATTTCCGGACACCAGCGTATAGCCTTGCAATGCCGCTTGTCTGCCCAGCTCCCGGGCAAAGGCGGCATTATTCTCGCATAAATCCCGGCTGCCTACCAATGCAATTTTTGGATTTTCCAGCAATTCCAAATTGCCCTTAGCCCACAGCACACCGGGGCTGTCCAACGCCAGCCGTTGGCGCACGATCAGAGGATATCCCTGACTGACACGGGTCAGCGGCACGCACCCTCTGCGTCTTGCAACCAAAAGATAATGCTCCAGAATATCCCCGTCAGACAGCAGCTTGATGATCCTCGATGCCATTTGGCGGTTGTAGCCAAGGGCGACCAGATCAGCCATCTCCAATTCCCTGCTTGTGGCAGCAAGATCCAGATTCCACGCCCGATCTGCCAAGGTGCGCAGCTGCGCCGTGGTCAGGGGCTTTCGCATTGGATCGCCCAAACAGCTGCTCAGCAGCAGGAAGCCCGCTTCCGCCGGTCTCAACGGAATCTCCTTTTCACAGGTGCGGGGGCTTTCACTTCTTCATCTACCAGTTTGCCATTCTCATCTATCCGAATAGGACGAATGGCATAGTTGGAGAACTTGGCGATCTCGTCCAGCTTTGCCTTTTCCGGGAAATTGCCGATAATGGAATAGGCACTGCCCTTGCGCTTGGCGCGACCGGTTCTGCCGATACGGTGGACGTAGTATTCATTTTCCTCCGGCACATCGTAGTTGATGACGCAATCTACGTCATCGACGTCAATGCCGCGGGATGCCACATCCGTGGCGATCAGGATCGCCAGCTTGCCGTCGCGGTAACGCTGCATTGTCTTTTCCCGCTGGCTCTGGCGAATATCGCCGTGGATACACTGGGCATCCATACCAGCGCGTTGGAAATCATCACACAGCCGCTGGCACATATGCTTGGTATTGCAGAAGATCATCACCCGCTCAAATCCCTGGGTGCGGATCAGCCGCAGTGTAGTTTCCGCCTTTTCAAGAGGGGTAACGGTAATGCTAAATTGGTCAATATCCGGGCGGTCTTCCTGCTTGGGCTCGACGGTGATCTCCACCTCGTCCCGCTGATACATCCAGGAGACTGTCATAACCTCCTGAGAAATGGTGGCAGAAAACAGACCCAGATTTTTTCTGTTCTTGACCTTGTCAATGATGCGTGTTACGTCTTTAAAGAAGCCCATATCCAGCATCCGGTCCGCTTCGTCCAGCACAACGGTCTGGATCTTGTCCAAACGGACAGTTTTGCGGTTATAGTGGTCCATCAGTCGACCGGGGGTCGCCACTACGATCTGTGGCTTTTTCTCCAGCGCCTTGATCTGACCGCCGATGCCGGCGCCGCCGTACAGCACTGCCACGCGGATGCCCTGATAATAGGTCAGCAGACCCCGCAGCTCATCACCGATCTGGATTGCCAGCTCCCGGGTGGGCGCCAAAATCAAGCCCTGTACGTCACCGCATTCAGGGTCAATATGCTCGATCATCGGGATGCCGAAGGCAAAGGTCTTACCGGTGCCGGTTGGGGCTTTGGCGATGACATCCTTCCACTGCAAAAAGTGAGGGATCGCCTCCATCTGAATGGTGGTGGGATAGCCGTAGCCTTTTTTCTCCAAGGCTTTCAGCATTGCTTCGCTCAAGCCCAAGTCTGCAAATGTTATGTTGCTCTTTTCCATAAATTACGTCCTTGTGTAAAACTTTTTCCTAATTGTAACATTTTTTATTCTATTATGCAACCCCACCCGCACCAACGAAAAAGGAACGGCTTAAGCCGTTCCTTTTCTTTTATACAGACACATTTCGTAGGAAATGCCGTTTTCTTCACCGGATTGCAAAATTTCTGCCAACGTCCAATGGGGGTCTTCGTCCAGATTGGGGAAGAAGGTATCCGACTCTACCGTGCAATGCACCTTGGTGATATAAGCGGTGTCGCACATAGGCAGCATCTGGCGGTAGATACTTCCGCCACCGATGACCATTGCTCTTTCCGCTGTTTTTGCCAACTGCGCCGCTTCTTCCGGACTGGTGCACACCGTAAAACCGGGGATCTCCTTTGCATTGCGGGTCAGCGCTACATTCACTCTGCCGGGCAGAGGCTTCTGATTGGGAAAATCCTCGATGGTACGCCGCCCAACAATGACCATTGCGCCCCGGGTGGTCTCCCGGAAAAATTTGCGGTCCGCACTCAGCGCCACCGGCTGTGTGCCGTCCCTGCCGATGCCCCAATCGTCGTAAACTGCTACGATCAATTCCATTTTCCTACCTCAGATCGCCATTTCGATGGCAAAGTCAAAGGGATGGTACTGATAGTTTTCCATCTGGAAGCTGTTCTTGGTAAAGGCATAGAAATCGTCGATGCTCTTGTCCATCACAAACTTGGGTGCATCAAATGCTTCCTTTTCCAGCATAGACTTGACCGCCGGAATGTGCCGGTCGTAAATATGACAGTCGGCGATGACGTGGACAAACTCACCCACCTCCAAGCCGCAAACCTGCGCCAGCATATGGGTCAGCACGCTATACTGCACCACATTCCAGTTGTTGGCAGCCAGCATATCCTGCGACCGCTGATTTAGGATGGCGTTGAGCTTATTGCCGGTAACATTGAAGGTCATCGAGTATGCGCAGGGATACAGATTCATCTCGTGCAGATCTTCAAAGTTATAGATATTGGTCATAATCCGGCGGGAGGCAGGATTGTGCTTCAGGTCATAGATCACGCGGTCCACCTGATCCATCGGCTCCGCACCTTTTTGGAACTGGTACTTTTTGCCCAGCTGATAGCCGTATGCCTTGCCGATGGTGCCGTCCTCGCCTGCCCACTCGTCCCAAACGTGGCTGCTCAGGTCCTCGATCCGATTGGACTTTTTCTGCCAGATCCACAGCATCTCGTCCACCGCGCTCTTCCAGTAGGTGCGGCGCAGAGTCATAATGGGAAACTCCTCCGCCAGATTATAGCGGTTCACCACGCCAAATTTCTTGATGGTGTGGGCGGGGGTTCCGTCCGGCCACTTGGGGCGCACGTCCAGCCCCTCATCGGAGAAGCCGTTTTCTAAGATATCCAAGCAAGTCTGGCGATACAGTTCGTCTGCTCTGCTCATAATTTTGCCGCCTTTCCTATTTCTTGACATACGTTGTCCGGTTTGGTAAACTATAGTTGCGCAAAGTTGCGCAGATGTTTCATTTATTATATCACAGCCATCACCATATTGCTAGAGGAAATCCGGAATTATGACAAAAAAACCGAATCTGACTATCGACGATATTGCCCGGGAGCTGGGTGTTTCCAAAACCACAGTTTCCCGCGCCATTTCCGGCAAAGGCCGTATCGGTAACGATACCCGGAACAAAATAATCGCATACGCAAACAAGCATAACTACCGTCCCAGCGCCGCAGCAAAGGGTTTGGCAGAACGCCGCACCCGAAATTTGATGCTGGTAGTTCCTGAAAATCTGCCCGGCAAGACAGTTCTGCAGGTTTGGGAAGATGCCACACAGTATGGGTATCATATTTTCCTTTGCTATGCAACACAGCAAGGTAAAGCCGCCCTGGTACGGGCGCTGGACAACCGTGCGACAGACGGCGTGATTCTGGCAGTCCGGGACAGCCAGCTTGCCGAGCTTTTTAAAAAACGGAAAATTCCTTTTTCCAACCCGGAGGGCTGTCGGGAGCTTCTGAGAAAGCTTGATCCCGGTAGTGGACAAATCGACTAAAATATGCTATTGTATGATAACATAGTATCACTGTGCGCAGGAGGCAGTAAAAATGGGTAAACTAATCGTAATTGAAGGCACTGACGGCTCCGGAAAATCCACGCAGTTCCGCAGATTGACTGAACGGCTGGTGCAGGAAGGTCAGGAATTTAAGACTCTGGTATTCCCCCGCTATGCAGAGCCCAGCTCCGCGCTGATCCGTATGTATCTGGGCGGTGAATTTGGCACCAAGCCCACCGACGTCAATGCCTATGCCGCTTCCTCTTTCTATGCGGTGGACCGCTATGCTTCCTACAAGCAGGATTGGGGTCAGTGGTACGAAAACGGCGGCGTGATCGTTTCTGACCGCTATACCACTTCCAACGCCGTTCATCAGACCTCCAAAGAACCCAAGGAAAAGCAGGCAGATTTCTTAAAATGGCTGTACGAATTTGAGTACGACAAGCTGGCTCTGCCCCGCCCTGATCTGGTGATCTATCTGGACGTCCCCACCGCCTTTACGGAAAAGATGATGCGCCACAGAGAGCAGGAAACCAACACCAACGCTGATATTCACGAGCAGGATATGGCTTACCTTGCCACTTGCCGCGAATCCGGTCGTACCGCCGCTCAGTATTACGGCTGGCACATTATCCAATGCGTCAAGGACGACCAAATGCGCTCTATTGAAGATATCCACGAAGAAATCTACGCAATGGTCAAGCATTGTCTGGAGGATTAAGTATGGTTTATATGTTATTAGGTACCGGCTTTGAGGAAACCGAAGCCATCGCACCTTTGGATCTTCTGCGCCGTGCCGGTGTGCAGGTACACACCGTTGGTGTCAACGGTAAAACTATTTACGGCGGACACGGCATCGGCATTGAGGCGGACATTACGCTGGGCGAAATGGATCTGACCCAGATGGATATGATCATTCTTCCCGGCGGATTGGGCGGTGTTGCGTCCGTCCGTGCCAGCGAAGAAGCCATGCAGGCTCTGAAATTTGCCTGGGAAAACGGAAAATTTGTGGCTGCAATTTGCGCAGGCCCAACTGTTCTGGCAGATCTGGGCATCACAGACGGCAAGAATGCCACATGCTATCCCGGCTGTGAAGACGGCATGGGCAATGCCAATATGATTCCTGAGCAGGCTTGTGTCCGGGACGGCAAGCTGATCACCGGTACCTCTGCCGGCTGCGCCACTGCCTTTGGGCTGATGCTGATCGCCGCGCTGAAGGATCAGCAGACCGCAGATGCCATTGCCCGGCAGATCGTGATCCGCTGACAGGAGGTAAACCTATGGAAAACGAAAAATTCAACCGCCACGCAGACGACTGGTTTGACGGCTTGATGGACACGCCGGAAACCGGTGATGAGATCGGCACCGATGAGCAGGCTGTGGCAGGCTATGATATGGCTGACCTTTCTGATATTGAGCTGGAGAAGATCATTCAGGAAGCAATGGACGATGAATGGGATCTGGCTGACGATATTATCGTCGAGTCCGAAACCGAACTTGATCCTGACGATGACGATGTCGACGCAGTCGCAGATATGTATACGCAGGAAGAGGATGAATACGACGACGATGAGTACGAGGAAGCTGTTCCCCGCAAGGTGCGTCCCAAGCGCAAGGACGGTTACGGTCTGTTCGGTCTTCCCCACTTCCTTTCCACTGCCATTTGGGCAGGTCTGATCCTTTTCATCGGCATCTCCCTAGGTCGTGTGCTGTGGCTGTGCGCCGCAGATATTCTGGCCTTCGGTCGGCAGGATAAGGATGTTACCATCACCATCACCGACACCGATACACTGGACAGCATCACCAACAAGCTTCACAACGCAGGACTGATCAAGTATCCCGAGCTGTTTAAAATGTATGCCAAGCTGGCAAAGGTGGAGGAAAAGGAGAAGATCAGCGCCGGCACCTTTGAGCTGAATACGATGTATGACTACCACGCGCTGGTAGGCGGTATGTCCGCCACCTCCTCTTATCGGGAAACGGTGGAGGTTTTCATCCCCGAAGGCTATACCTGCGCACAGATCTATGCGCTGTTGGAAGAAAAGGGCGTATGCACCGCAGCGGAAATGGAAGCCTACGCAACCCAAAGCGAATTCTCCTCCTACTGGTTCCTGGAAGGTGTCCAGCGTGGCAGCAAATACTGCCTGGAGGGCTTCCTGTTCCCCGACACCTACGAGTTCTACACAGGCGACAAGCCCCAGCGTGTCTTCCACAAAATGCTGAGCCGTTTTGACGATCAGTTCACCGATGAAATGGTGGAGCAGATCGATACGCTGAATGATCGGCTGACCGCCAAGTATCGCGCCAACGGTTTGGGTCAGGAATATATCGATCAGCACAAGATCACCGTCAAGGAAATCGTGATCATCGCATCTATGATCGAAAAAGAGACCGCCCACACCGGCGAGATCCGCAACATCTCCTCCGTCATTTACAACCGTTTGACCAACCCCGCCAACTATCCCAAGCTGAACATCGACGCAACCATCGTCTATGCTTTGGGCGGTAAAACCGACCTGACCCCCGAGGATATGAAGGTGGACAGCCCCTATAACACCTATCTGTACAACGGTCTGACTCCCGGCGCCATCTCCAATCCGGGTCTGTTCAGCCTGAAGGCGGCATTGGATCCTGCTGACACCAGATACTACTTCTACGCCCTGGATCCCAATTCCTCTCCCCGTTCCCACAAGTTCTTTACCAATTACGACGATCATAAGAATTTCCTGGCAAGTTTGGGAGACTGATATGGCAAAATTAGAACTACTCAGCCCCGCCGGTGATATGGAACGGCTGAAAATGTCCGTTCTGTACGGCGCAGACGCCGTATATCTTGCCGGTACGGATTTCGGTATGCGCTCCTTTGCAGGCAATTTTACTCCGGAGGAGCTGCCCAAGGCGGTGGATTTTGCCCACAGCCACGGCGTTAAAGTCCACGTAACCGTTAACACTATGCCCCGCAACGAGGAAATCGCCCAGCTGCCCGCCTATCTGGAGCAGCTGGACGCCGCCGGCATCGATGCGCTGATCGTCGCGGATCTGGGCGCATTCACTTTAGCGGGAAAATATGCCCCCCATTGCCAGCGCCACATCTCTACGCAGCAGTCCGTTGCCAACTATGAATGTGCAAAAGCTTGGTATGATTTGGGTGCGCAGCGTGTGGTTTTGGCACGGGAACTGAATCTGGAAGAAATTCGCCATATTCGGGAAAACACCCCCAAGGAACTGGAAATTGAAACCTTTGGACACGGTGCAATGTGTGTCAGCTATTCCGGTCGCTGTTTGCTCAGCAATTATATGACCGGTCGGGATTCCAATCGCGGCGCTTGCGCCCAGCCCTGCCGCTATCAGTACGCGCTGATGGAGGAAAAGCGTCCCGGGGAATATTTCCCCGTTTATGAGGACGAAAAGGGCACGTACATTCTCAATTCCCGGGATATGTGTATGATCGACCATCTGCAGGATCTGATGGATGCGGGTATCGATTGTATCAAGATCGAAGGCAGAGCCAAGTCCGCCTACTACGCCGCCATCACCACCGGCGCATACCGCCATTGCATTGACAATATCGCCGTCGGCAAACCCATTGATCCCGTGTGGCGGGATGAGGTAGACAAAATTTCCCACCGCGTCTACTCCACCGGCTTCTACTACGGCTTCCCCGGTCAATACACCGAGCATTCCCGGTATATCCGGGAGTGGCAGATCTGTGCCATTGTAGAAAGCTGCGATGAAAACGGTCTTGCACTTTGCAGCCTGCGCAATAAGTTCCCTGAGGGTACGGAACTTGAAATTGTCGGTCCTGATTTAAAGCCTTTCTCCTTTGTGGCGCAGAATATGACCGATTTGGAGGGCAATGCTTTGATAGAACCCCGTACACCGGAGATGAAGTTCTGTCTTCCCCTTCCCCAAGCCGTTCCGCCTTACTCTATTATCCGCCGCGCCGTGGATCTTTCTGCGAAATAGCAGAGTCCAACAACGGCCCCCTTGTGTAAAGGGGGCTGTCAGAAATCTATGATTTCTGACTGGGGGATTGTCGCGGCAAAACAACCCCTCCGGACAAAATCAAAGATTTTGCCCACCTCCCCTTACACAGGGGAGGCTTTTAAATCAAAAACGCACCGGATATCCGGTGCGTTTTCATTTTCAATTACCGCATCCACATTTCGTCGTTGCCGGGCAGCTCAAAGGGAACACCCTGGGGCTCGGTCAGATAGTAGAATGCAACTGTGGTATAGTCGTCATACCGGGGAGACATGGGCTTTTCGTAGGTACCGTTGTCCATCGTCATACGGAAGGACTTGTCGAAATAAATGGCATCCTTTACGTGCCAGCGGTACAGCAGGAAACGCTGCTGAGACTGGTACTTCTTCATCGAGTTGCCGATGACAGCATACATACCAACATACTGACCGGAATAGGTCTGGTACGCATCGTGGGGCGTATCATTGCCAAAGGCGTAAGAGCCGCCGAAATAGTCCTCTGTGCCGGTGTAGTTGATGGAAGGATAGGTCTCGCCGTCAATATACATCTTCACTTCGCCCTCTACCCAGATCCAGCTTGTGCCGTTGATGCCGGCAGCCAGCAGCACACCTGCAAAGCAGCCCTTGCCGTTGACATTGTCCAGAACAGTATAGGCTCTTCCCTTGGTGATGGGCTTTTCCTGCCGATAGGCTGCGTGGAAATAGCCGCAATTTTCAGGCAGATCGCCGTACCAGCCGGTAATGGTGTAGAATGACCAGAAGCCCTCACTGCCCCGGTTTTCCAATGTAACCTTACAATGCTTGTAGAAGGGCATTTCCCAATAGCTGTTGTAGGATGCATAAGGTGCCATCAGAATCTTCTCAGAATTAAGAACGATCAGATTCTCGTTGCGATCACGAATATTGTCGTCATAAGCATTGCCAAAGAATGCCGAAGCAGGTGCTTCCACAGAAGGCTCGGCATTGTTATCCCAGTAGATCCGCAGAATGGCAGTATGATTCAGTCTGCCGCCCAGCCAGATATGGGTGATCATACCGGGACCGTCCGTATCCATCAATGTCAAGGTCGCGCCGGGCTCGACCCAGGTGCAGGCATTGAGCTTATCGCAATCTCTGCCGCGGGTGCCTCCATTGCGCTTACCGGTGGGGTTTTCACCGGAGAATGCAAAGGTTTGCCGATTGTTGGGGATTCTGTACATACTGTACCCTCCTCACAATAATTCATAGTTTCATTATAGAGCGCATTTATCACGATGTCAACAAAAAGGCAGTGTATCGCTACACTGCCTTTTTTGTTAAATTCCAGCCAGTTCCTTGAGAACAGGTGCCAGATCGGTGTTCTCCCAAGGTCTGCCTTCCACGCCGAAATGTCCAAACTCGGCGGTAGGCGCATAGATGGGACGGCGCAGCTCCAGTCTGCGGATGATGCCGGCAGGGGTCAGGTCGCAGGTCTTGCGCAGAAGCTCGGTCATCTTCTCGTCGCTGATCACGCCGGTGCCGTAGCTGTCTACCCGCAGAGAAACGGGCTGTGCCACGCCAATGGCGTATGCCAGCTGCACCTGCACCTGCTTCGCCAAACCGGCTGCAACCAGATTCTTCGCCATATAGCGAGCCATATAGGCTGCGCTGCGGTCAACCTTCGTGGGATCCTTGCCGGAAAACGCGCCGCCGCCGTGGGAGAAATAGCCGCCGTAGGTGTCCACGATGATCTTTCTGCCGGTCAGACCCGTATCGCCGTTAGGACCGCCGATGACGAAATTACCGGTGGGATTGATGTGGATGTTGGCAACATCGGCAATATCAAAGCCGTAGCTTTTCAGCACCGGTGCAATCACGCCCTCACGAATGTACTTGCGCAGCTGCTCAATTTCAAAATCCGCGCTGTGCATAACGGAAACGACCACCGTGTCAATACCGATCGCGTTGCCGTTTTCGTCATATTCCACGCTGACCTGGGTCTTGCCGTCAGGGCGCAGCAGATCGTTGGAATGGACACACTCAGTCAGCCGGTTGCTCAGCGCCCGGGACAGGGCTGCAGGCAGCGGCATCAGTTCCGGGGTCTGGGTGCAAGCGCCGCCGAACATCATGCCCTGATCGCCTGCGCCGCCGACCTCATCGTTGGTGCCCAGCGCAATATCCGCAGACTGGGTGTGAATGCGGCACTGGATCTCCACGGTGTCGGCATCGAAGCCGTCGCCGGCGTAGACATAGCCGATGTGGCGGATCGCCTCACGGGCAACGGCGGCATAGTCAACCACCGCCTTGGTGGTGATCTCACCGCAGATCAGGCAAAAGTTCGTCGTAACCATGGTCTCGCAGGCAACGCGAGAGCCGGGATCCTGCGCCAGACACGCATCCAAAATCGCATCGGAGATAGAATCCGCCACCTTGTCGGGGTGACCGTTGGTAACGCATTCAGATGTAAACAATCTCTTTTCCATTTTCTTTTCCTTTCTTCCATCGTCTTGAATCAAGCGTACCGGTGCTGTTTTGAAAATGATTTGTTTTGTGGATGGCGAGAGATATTCATTCACAGCAAGCAACACAAACTGCAGGAATACTTTGTGTATTTCAAAGTTTATGTTGTGATGATGTGGGTGAATAGATCCGTCATTTCATCAACAAGCATTTTCAAAACTGCACCTTAAAAACAAAAACGCACATCAGGGCGGACCCGATGTGCTTATATCGAATCCTCATCTTTCGTTGCCGCCGGATTTAGCACCTTGTAAAAACAGGTTGCTGGGTTTCATCGGGCCGTTCCCTCCACCACTCTTGATAAGGCTAGTATGCAGTTCCACCTTATTTTACCGAATTTTCGGCAAATGTCAAGACTTTTTTCGCGTTTTTGTTAACAAATCCGCTATAGACTTTTCCCGGGTTCTTTGATAGAATAGGGACAGTATTTTATAGGAGTTGCGTATATGAAAAATGCTCGCACCCGCTTTGAACGGTTTTGTTTCAAGCATCGCAATAAAGGCATTCCCAACTTGATGCTGTTTGTTTCTCTTGGCGCTGCGTTGGTGTATTTTATGTCTATGTTCGCAGAGAACAATATTCTTGCTGATTGGCTGTGCTTTGATCGGTCGCTGATCCTGCAGGGGCAGGTATGGCGCTTGATCACGTATCCTTTTGTATATTCCTTAGGCTATAACCAATTAATATTGGTCTTAATCAGCCTGTTCTGCTACTACTCACTGGGACGGGCAGTTGAGAACGCCTGGGGAACATTCCGCTTCAATCTTTTCTACTTCACCGGGCTTTTGCTGATGGACGCCTACTGCCTTCTTTTCGGCGGCACCGCAAATGTTCTCTACCTGAATCTGAGCTTGTTCCTTGCTTATGCAACTATGTACCCGGACGCCCAGTTTTTGCTGTTTTTCATCATTCCGGTGAAGGCTTGGATCTTCGCCTTGATCGATCTGGGTCTGACCTTGCATCAGGTGATCAGTGCTTCTTTTCCGGTGTTTGATTTCCCGTATAACTTCCTCCCGCTGGTGGCCATCGCCAATTATTTGCTGTTCTTCGGCAAAGATGTTGTGAACATCCTGCCCCCGGTCTGGCGGACCAAGCTGAAGCGGCGCGCCGAATACCGCACTGTCCCAACAGCGAAGACGATCCCCTTCTCCAAAGTCGAAACCGCGAAAACCTCCGCACCCAAGCCCAAAGAGCCCTACACCCACCGCTGCACCGTCTGCGGTCGGACGGACATCTCCCATCCGGATCTGGAGTTTCGCTACTGCAGCCGCTGTCAGGGCTACCATTGCTACTGCATCGACCACATTAACGACCATACCCATATTGAGTAACGCAAACGGCGGGCACGAAAGTGTCCGCCGTGTATTTTTGAAAAAGCGTGTCATTCTGAGCGAGCGTCAGCGAGTCGAAGAATCTTCGAACTGATTGAATGCGTAGATCCCTCGATTCCACTGCGTTCCACTCGGGATGACATATTTTAGTACTTACTACACTTCGTAATCTGCGGCGTACCGGGTAGCCAGCAGATGGTGAAAATGCTCTTTTGCTGCCAGATGCAGCGGATGTACCGCATAGTCCGTCAGCGCCTGACGGCTTTCAAACTCGGAGTACAGCGCGTAGTCCAAGCCGTTAAATGCACGGCGAACTTCCAGATGGATAAGTCCGGGAATTTGACCCACCAGCGGCTCTAGCACGCTGCGGATCAGCTCCACAGCAGAATCCTTCTCCACGCCCTCTTTCAGCGTATACATTACGATATGCTTAACCATCATATTCTCCTTTCAAGCAAATACCGGGGCCGGCAAATGTCGGTCCCGGTATGTATTATGCTTACTCAGCCTCGACGGTCTCTTCGACGGTCTCAACAGCTTCCTCGACAGCTTCAACAGTCTCCTCGACGGTCTCAACGGTCTCTTCTGCTGCTTCCTCAGCAACCTCTTCCTCGGTCTCCTCGGGAGCCAGCAGAGCACGGATGGACAGGGAGATGCGCTTGTTCTCAGCATCCACCTCGGTGATCTTTACCTGAACCTCCTGACCCTCAGTCAGAACATCCTCAGGCTTGCCGATGCGCTTGTTAGCGATCTGGGAGATGTGGATCAGGCCGTCAACGCCGGGCAGGATCTCTGCAAAAGCGCCGAAGGTCATCAGCTTGACGATCTTCACGTCGACAACATCACCAACGGTGTAGTTGGTCATGAACTTGTTCCAGGGATTCATCTCAGCGGTCTTGTAGCCCAGGGAGATCTTGTGCTTCTCAGCATCCAGGGAGATGACGTAAACCTCGATCTCATCGCCAACGCTGACAACGTCAGCGGGAGTCTTGATGCGGTTCCAGCTCAGCTCGGAAACGTGGACCATACCGTCAACGCCGCCGATATCAACGAATGCACCGTAAGAAGTCAGGGACTTAACAGTACCGGTATACTTCTTGCCAACCTCGATCTCACTCCAGATCTTCTCCAGAGCTGCCTTACGCTCCTCGGAGTTGACAGCGCGGATAGAGCCGATGACGCGACGGCGTGCGCGGTTGACCTCGGTGATTCTCAGGTTGACAGTCTTGCCAACCATACCGGTCATATCGCCGCCCTTGGCGATGCCGGACTGAGAAGCAGGGATGAATACGCGGATGCCCTTAACAGTAGCAACCAGACCGCCCTTGTTCTCCTCGGTGATGGTACCTTCAACGGTAGTCTTCTCTTCTGCCCAAGTGGACATGTCTTCCCAGATCTTCATGCCCTCCAGCTTCTTCTTGGACAGCTGAACAGTACCTTCCTGGTCGTTGACGCGGACGACGAAGACCTCGATCTCGTCACCGACATGCAGGATGTCCTCAGGCTTCACAGAAGGATCGGCACTGACTTCATCGTAGGGAATGTAACCAGCGTGCTTGGTGCCCAGATCGACCTGGACTTCGGTGTTACCAATGCAGGTAACGGTTCCAATAACCTTATCTCCTGTATTTAAAGTCTTGATGGACTGCTCCAGCAGAGCCTCAAAGCTCTCCTCCTGCACCACATCAGCATTAATGATTTCGCTCATAGTCTTATTGACCTCCTTTATTATCCACGCCGGTGTGGATGCACCGGCAGTGATTCCAACGTAAGA